>NZ_JBHULV010000052.1:66711-269228 GCF_042684645.1 Pedobacter alpinus | reverse complement strand
TTAAGCAGAAACTAACATTATGTGAATAACCCTACGATTTTTTACTTTTTTCATGCGTTGACCCTGAGGTTATTACATGATAGCCACGTTATTTAAAACCAACTATTTATTTATTAGGCTAACAATAACAAATAATTATGAAAAAAACCTTGCACAAATTTAATCCATTTAGTATTAATTATAACACAAAGTATCATATTACTCATAAATCATAAATCTTCGTGAAAAATATACTTTTTAATATATAATTTAGCGGTACATATATTTTTTCATGACAGAAATTTTCGTAAAATCTTTACCTTTAAAAGATGTAATTTCCAATCTTGCGGAAGCTTTTGACACTGTTTACTTTAACCGCTGTCAAGAGTATCAAATTAACATTCCAGAAAAATATGGAACTGGATTTATTAGAGGTATTAATTTTGACAATGGTTTTGGATTATTAGAATACAGTTGCAGTTTTAAAGAAAGTTTGTCAATTCATTTCTCTGTGAATAACATTCACCCACTTAAATTTATATATTGTTCTGAAGGAACGGTTAAACATAGGTTTGAAGAAACAAATAAGCTTCAAACTATAGATCAGTTTCAGAATGTAATTGTAGCCAGCACTTCTAAAAACGGACATATTCTTTTATTCCCTCGCAATCAAAAAATACAGTTAAATAGTTTAGAAATTAGCAGAAAAGATTTTAAAAAGAAAATTGACTGCGATTTAAATCATGTTAATGTTAATTTAAGAAAGCTTTTTAGAGATTTAAATGCGAGAAGTTTGTTTTTTTACCATGGTAATTACAGTATTGGTATGTCAAACTGTATTGATAGCTTAAAAGTAAATGGTTTAGATGGTTTTACTAGAAGGTTATTTTTAGAAGGCAAGTCTAATGAAATTTTAAGTATTCAAATAGAAGATTTTGAAGATGATCAGAAAGAAGAGCCTAAAAGAAGAATTTTAAGAAAGGCAGATATGATACAAATTCAGAAAGCTGCAAGCCTATTAAAGCAAGAACTACACGCTCCCCTAACTATTAAAGATTTAGCAAAAAAAGTAGGTACAAACCCAACAAAATTACAAGAAGGTTTTAGGTTTACTTTTGGCTTAACTGTTAATAATTATCTAAACAAAATTAGATTAGATTATGCAAGAGACCAATTAATGCTTGGAGAACTAAATATTAGTGAAATTTCAGGAAATATTGGCATATCCAATAAAAGCTATTTTTCTAGACTATTTAAAGCCGCCTATAATATCAATCCAAAAGATTTTTCTAAAAAAATTAAGAGAAATTCCTCTCAACAGCATTGAAAAATGTTCCAGATAGAGAATAAATTAGTCTATTAAACCAATTATGATATAAAAAGTTAACGATAAGTTAATTTCGTTAAAATTTATTTTTAATGCGTTTAATTTATTTGCTTTCTATTATCTGTTTTATGTGCTTTTTGTTTGCATATATGAGTATCAACGAAGATTATTCTGAAACAATAATTTACATGTTTTGGGCGATGTTTTTTTTACTTGTGATTTCGTTAGGCAAAAAAGTTTTAAAAAAGAATATCTAATTCAATTAACCTTAATTGTTGCTAATAAATAACACTAATTAAACAATAGTGTCTTCCGTTTTATAAAGGAGAAACCTTACCTTTGCACCAATTATGATTACAGTATCAAATTTATCATTACGTTTTGGAAAACGTACATTATTTGAGGATGTTAACCTCAAATTTATACAAGGCAATTGTTACGGAGTTATTGGAGCTAACGGAGCAGGAAAATCAACTTTTATGAAGATTTTAGCTGGCGAAGTTGACCCAACAAGCGGTTCGGTAAGTTTTACTCCTGGCGAGCGTATGGCTGTTTTAAACCAAAATCATTACGAATTTGATGAAGTTACGGTATTAGAAACCGTAATGATGGGATGGAAAGAGTTATACAGCATCATGAAAGAAAAAGATGCTATTTATATGAAGGAAGATTTTACCGAAGCAGATGGTTTAAGAGCCGGGGAATTGGAAAATCTTTTTGCCGAAATGGACGGTTGGAATGCAGAGAACGATGCTGCAACTTTGTTAAGCAACTTAGGCATTAAAGAAGCACAACACAATAAATTAATTAAAGAATTAGATGGTAATGAAAAAGTAAGAGCTTTATTAGCACAAGCGCTTTTTGGGAACCCAGATATTTTAATTTTAGATGAGCCTACAAACGATTTAGATATCGAGACCGTAGGTTGGTTAGAAAACTTTTTAGCAGATTACCAAAATATTGTTTTGGTAGTTTCTCACGATAGACACTTTTTAGATACCGTTTGTACGCATATTGTTGATATTGATTTTAGCAAAATGAACATTTACAGCGGTAACTATAGTTTCTGGTACGAGTCTTCTCAGTTAGCATTACGTCAACGTTCAGATCAAAACAAAAAAGCGGAAGATAAAATTAAAGAGTTACAAGAATTTATTCGTCGTTTTTCTGCAAATGCTTCAAAATCTAAGCAAGCAACTTCGCGTAAAAAAGCTTTAGATAAAATAAATGTTGATGAAATTAAGGCTTCAAGCCGTAAATACCCAGCTATTATGTTTAACCAAATGGGTCGTGATTTAGGCGATCAGGTTTTACAAGTAGAAAACTTGACCAAAGTTGCAAACGGAGAGGTATTGTTTAAAGACATTTCGTTTACATTAAATAAAGGCGATAAAGTAGCTTTATTATCTCAAAACTCTTTAGCTACTTCTGCTTTTCACGATATTTTAGCCGGAAGAGACACTGATTTTACTGGCGAGTTTAAATGGGGTGTAACTGTAATTAATTCGAGCTTACCAATTGATAATCATGGTTATTTTGAACATAAAGACGATAACCTGGTAGATTGGTTACGTGAATATTCTAAAGAAGACAAAGACGAAACTTTTATTAGAAGTTTCTTAGGTAGAATGTTGTTTTCTGGTGAAGAAGTTTTTAAAAAATCTAGTGTCCTTTCCGGAGGAGAAAAAATGCGTTGTATGTTCTCTAAAATGATGTTAGAAGCACCAAACGTTGTTCTAATGGACGAGCCAACCAATCACCTTGATTTGGAATCTATTACTGCATTAAACAACGGAATGAAAGATTTTAAAGGCGTGATTTTATTTACTTCTCGAGATCATGAATTAACAGAAACTGTTGCAAACCGCGTGATTGAGATTACACCTAAAGGAGTTTTAGATAAAATGATGGATTACGATGAGTTTATTTCTAGTAATGTGGTAAAAGAGCAAAAAGCAATGCTTTACAGTTAGTTAGCTGTAATAATCATATATCATATTAACGGTTCTTTATTAAATACCAAAGCTATTTTTTAATTTTAAGAGTTATTTAAATTATAAATTATCATGACAAAATATTTTGGATTATTAGCAATCGCACTTTTAATATCAGTAACAAGTTTTTCTCAAAACATTAAAGAGGCTGCAAAAGGTGTTACTTACGGAGAAGTTACAAATGCAAAAGGTGCAATCCCTATTGCTGATTTAGCTAAAAAAATGGACGCTAAAGAAACTTTAAACGCAAAAGTAAAAGGTAAGGTTTTAGAGGTTTGTACTAAAAAAGGTTGTTGGATGAATGTTGAATCTGGTAATGGCGAAACTACAAGAGTTACTTTTAAAGATTATGCTTTTTTTATGCCACAAAGTTTAGTTGGTAAAACAGTTGTTTTAGACGGTGTTTCAACATTAAAAACAACAGAAGTAGCAGAACTTAAGCACTATGCAGAAGATGCTGGAAAATCTAAAGAAGAGATTGCTAAAATAACTAAACCTAAAAAAGAAGTTACTTTTGAGGCTAAAGGCGTTTTGGTTTTATAACAGA
This sequence comes from Pedobacter alpinus, assembly GCF_042684645.1. Lineage (NCBI taxonomy): Bacteria > Pseudomonadati > Bacteroidota > Sphingobacteriia > Sphingobacteriales > Sphingobacteriaceae > Pedobacter > Pedobacter alpinus. The sequence continues at coordinate 265,381 of NZ_JBHULV010000052.1, read as the reverse complement.
TGCAAAAATATTTAAAGAGCGGAAAAAACAGGAGTTTTTCCGCTCTTTTTGTTTATTATGCTTTGTAGTTTTACTCCCTAAACCAACCTCTTTTAGCAAAGTACCAAACTTGTGCTAATGCAATAACAACCATCACCACTATAACATAAACATAGCCATTAGGCATGTATAATTCGGGCATATTATCTGTTAATACTTTTCCTGTTTTTGGATCTTGGTACGCAAAATTCATCCCGTAAACACCTGCAATAAAAGTTAGAGGAATAAATATTGCAGAAATGATGGTTAAAGTTTTCATCACTTCGTTCATTTTATTGCTCATTAATGAAAGATACAAATCCAGTAAACTTGTAGCATTTTCTCTCATACTTTCTATTAAATCAATAATTTGTATGCTATGGTCATAAGCATCACGCATGAAAATAATAATAGCGGGGTTAATCAAATTATTATTAGATCGTATAATATCATTCAGTTTATCCCTTTCTGCCCAAGCCGCCCTTCGCATACTAACCATCAATTTTTTAACCCCTTGAATTCTATACATCAAAAGTTTTCTAGGTTTTTGATAAAGATGATCTTCTACAGTTTCTAACTCATCTCCCAACCTATTTACAATTGTAAAATAATGATCAATAACTGTATCCATTAATGCATAAAGCATATAAGATGGGCCTAAATTCCTGATGTTTCCGTTTACATTTTTCCTTAATCTGTTTCTTACAGGATCTAAAACATCATCATAATCTTCCTGAAAACTGATGATTAAATTTTGGAAAAGTAAAAATGAAAGTTGTTCGTTTTTAAGTTGCAAACCCTTGTCAAGCTCCATCATTCTGCTCACTACAAAATAAAAATGATTATGATCCTCAATTTTTGGCCGTTGGTGAGTATGTACAACATCCTCCATTACTAAAGTATTGATATTAAACTTTTTCTGGATATAATTTAAAACATCCTGAGAACCTAAACCTTTAACATCTATCCAATTACTATTGTCGGGATATTTTTCTGTAAAAGCAACAGCCTCTTTAATCTCATCAGTTTCTAATTCGTGTAAATCATTTGCATTGTAAGAGTAAACAAATATTTTACTAGGCAAAGCGGTATCCGCTATAAAAAAAGTGCCGGGTACTTGTCCAGGTTTATCAGTTCTTTTTGGCTGAATAATGTTTATCCGAGAAATATTAATTTTTGGTAATGGTATTTTCATCAGGCAAATTATATTGATCAATAATTAAAAAAAGCTTTTGCTTTGTGGCCCTTGGTTAAACAACAAATCAACAATACTTAAATTATTTTGAGCACCAATTTTATCCTCAAAAACCTGATAATAAGGCTTATTTACATATTCACTTGGCTTTCTCCAATCAAAATCCTCTCTAAAATCAATAATTTCTTCGCCATATTTCTCATATTCTGAAGTAATATTATAAGTAACTGGCATCTTTAAAGCACTCAAAATCACATCTAATAATTCTATATTAAAATCGAACAAAAAATGATATGGTTTATGATAAAAAGGTTTGAAAACATCTTCATAAAATTCAAAATAAGCCGAATTCCTATAACTTGCTTCTAAACTTAACCAGTGTACATGTTGCCAATTATCATCATTACTAATTCTCTTATCTTTATACGCCACACGCTTTTTATCTCCCTTTTTTACGGGTACTGTTAACATTAATTTACCATTTGGGCAGGCAATTATAGCTCTATTTCTGAAAGTCTGTTTCGGGTAATGTTCTAACTTTTCTATCAATACATCATCTTCTTTATACGTTTTAAGCGTTTTAAAAAATTCTACATTAGGCAGATAAAACAAAGGAAAGACTGCGCCTTTTTCCATTTCTATTTTTTTTATGTTTGCATTTAAAATATTAAACGAAATTAATGATAAATAAAGGGCTTTCTAAGGTATTAACTGTTTTTTTATACGCAATATCTTTGCTGCCTATGCCTATTTTGTATTTATTAGCTGATGTTTTATTTTATTTTTTATACTATATTATAAAATACAGGAAACAAGTTGTTGCAGAAAATCTGAAAAACTCTTTCCCAAATAAAACTGCGGAAGAATTAAAAGCAATTGAAAAAGAATACTTTAGCTATTTAGCTGATTTGATTGTAGAGATTGTGAAAATGTTTTCGGCATCGCCAGAATTTTTAAAATCTAAATACACTTTTACCAACTACCAATTGGTAGCTAAATATGAAGCTGAAAATAAAAGTTATTTAATTGGAGTTGGACATTATGGCAATTGGGAATGGAACACCATCGTTACTCCTACTGTTTTAAAAGCACAAACATTAATTATTTACAAGCCGCTGCAAAATCAGTTTTTTGATGATTTTTTTAAGAAAGCCAGAGAAAAAAGCGGAACAAAAATGATTAGGATGAAGATTGCTTTACGAGAAATTGTAAAGCATAGAAACCAGTTAACTACAACAGTTTTCGCTTCTGACCAAACCCCTACTCCCGATGATGTGCATTATTGGCTTCCGTTTTTAAACCAAAATACACCAGTTTTTTCTGGATTAGAAAAAGTAGCCAAAACAACAAATTACCCTGTTATATTTTGTGATATGCAAAGGATTAAAAGAGGGCATTACGCCTGCGATTTTAAATTGGTTTGTGATAACCCTGCTGAAGCAGCAGATTTAGAAATCACAAAAAAACATGTTGCATTGTTAGAAAACAGAATAAATTTAGAGCCGGCATATTGGTTATGGTCTCATAAACGTTGGAAATACAAACAAAACAATAATGGATAACCCAAGTGTTGCAGTTGTAATTTTAAATTGGAACGGAAAAAGTTTTTTAGAACAATTTTTACCCTCTGTTTTTAATACTTTATACCCCAATTTGCAAATCATTGTTGGTGATAATAACTCTACCGATGATTCGATTGCTTTTTTGCAAGAAAATTTTCCTTTGGTAAAAGTGATTAAAAACCAAGAAAACTATGGCTTTGCTGGTGGCTATAATAAAGTTTTGGCGCAAGTTGAAGCTGATTATTTTGTCTTGTTAAACTCTGATGTTGAAGTTAGTAATGTATGGATTAAGCCTGTTATTGATTTAATGGAGAGTGACCCATTAATAGCCATAGCGCAACCTAAAGTAAAATCAGCAATTAATAGAGATGAGTTTGAATATGCTGGTGCGGCTGGTGGATATTTAGACACTTTAATGTACCCATTTTGCCGAGGAAGAATTTTTGATAGTTTAGAAAAAGATAACAATCAGTACAACTACAATAGCGAAATATTTTGGGCATCAGGTTGTGCTTTATTTATAAAAGCTGCTGTTTGGAAAAGAGTAAACGGTTTAGACGAAAACTTTTTTGCCCACATGGAAGAAATAGATTTATGCTGGCGAGTGAAAAATTTAGGGTATAAGATAATGTATTGCAGCAATTCTACTGTTTACCATGTTGGTGGTGGTACTTTAAATGTTGAAAGTCCTTTTAAAACCTACCTTAATTTCAGAAATAACTATTACCTCATCAAAAAAAACTTACCTCCTGCAAAAGCATATTTAGTAATTACTTTAAGGTTTTGGTTAGATTTTTTAGCGTTGATAAAATTTGTATTTGCTGGAAAATTCAAAAATGCAGCAGCAATATCTAAAGCACACAGAAACGTAATTATTGATTTTTATAAAGGAAAAGTAAAATACAACACAGATATTTCTAAAAACCCTAACAAAGTTGGATTATACAGCAAAAGCGTTGTGTGGGATTATTTTGTACTGAAAAATAAAACCTTCAAAAATTTAAGGCACTAGGCAAACATTATGTCTTTAAAAAAAGCTGACACCATTATAATGGCAATAACCACTGCGTTTATTGTTGCAAATATTTATTACTGCCAACCATTAATTGTATTAATTGCTAAAGATTTTAATATTAGTGCTGCAATTGCGGGTCACACTGCTTATTTAACGCAAGCTGGTTATGCAACTGGATTACTGTTTTTAGTGCCTTTGGGCGATATGATTGAGCGTAAGAAGCAAATTATATTTACCACTTTACTTGCTGTTTTATCTTTAATAATGGCAGCAACAGCACAAAACTTTTTAATTCTCGAAGTAGCTTGCTTTTTAATAGGTTTTAGTTCAATTGTACCGCAGCTTATTTTACCTCTTTCTGCTCACTTATCAGCACCAGAGCAGAGAGGCAAAGTTGTTGGTATTGTAATGAGCGGCTTGCTGATCGGTATTTTAGCTTCAAGAACAATTAGTGGTTTTATTGGCGGAATTTATGGGTGGCGTATGATGTACTACATTGCGGCTGTAATTTGTATCGCAATTATGGTATTAATCCATTACAGGTTTCCTCAAAGCTTCCCTAGTTTTACAGGAAATTACAAAAAACTGATGCGCACAATGATTACTTTGGTAAAAGAAGAACCTGTTTTAAGAGAATGTTCTACCATAAACATTTTTGTTTTCATGATTTTTGGAAGTTTTTGGACAAATATGGTTTTATTACTGGCAAATGCGCCCTATCATTTTGAAAGCACCCAAATTGGTTTGTTTGGCTTAGTTGGTGCTGTTGGTGCTTTAACTGCACCTTTAATTGGGAAATTAGGTGATAATGGTAAACCAAGAATTGCCGTTGGTTATGGTTTAGCTATTATATTGTTAAGTCAAGTGTTTTTTTACTTCTTTAGTGATCAAATATTTATTTTTATTGCCACCATCATTTTATTAGAAATGGGGCATCAAGCTGTACATGTGAGTAATCAAACTCGTGTTTATGCTTTAAATCCAGACGCCAGAAATAGGTTAAATACAGTTTTAATGACCATGAGTTTCATAGGCGCCGCAAGCGGATCTGCAATTGGTTTGGCTTTATGGCAATTTAAGGGCTGGCAAACCATCTGTTTAGCATCAGCCTTAATGGCGATAATTGCTTTTGTGATTTATTTGGTTACTTATAGAAAACTACGAATCGCCAATTCGTAAGATTGTAACCCAAAACCAGTAATTATTCCTTTACAGTTTTTTGCCATCATGCTGTGGTGGCGGTATTCTTCGCGAGCGTAAACGTTTGAAATATGCACTTCAATTACTGGTGTTTTTATACCCGCTACGGCATCGCCTATAGCAACAGATGTATGTGTATAAGCTCCTGCATTCATCACAATACCATCGTAAGAAAAACCTACTTCATGTAATTTATTAATAATTTCTCCTTCAACATTGCTTTGGTAATAATGTAACTCCACCTCAGGAAATTTTGATTCTAAAGTCTCAAAAAAACTTTCGAAGCCTTCGCTACCATAAATTCCGGGTTCACGTTTTCCCAGCAAATTCAAATTTGGACCGTTGATAATTTGTATCTTCATGCACTCAAACTTATCATTAAATTTTTAAAACAAAAAGTGGATTGGAATTTAGCAAAAAAAGGATTTAAGAATTACCTAAAATTAGAACGCTCTTTGGCCAAACATTCTATTGAAGCTTATTTAAGAGATATTGATAAAATCACTCAGTTTTTAGCTTCCGTAGAAAAAAACACTGCCCCATTAGCTATAAAAACTAAAGATTTAAAAGATTTATTAGTTTGGGTAAATGAGTTGGGAATGTTAGCTACCAGCCAAGCCCGTTTAATTAGTGGCATAAAAGCTTTCTATAAATATTTGGTAATGGAAGATTTTTTAAAACAAAGTCCTGCCGAACTGATAGAAGCCCCAAAAACCAGAAGAAAATTACCAGATGTTTTAACCGTTTACGAAGTAGAAGAATTAATTGCTGCTTTAGATTTAAGCAAAGTAGAAAACACTCGTAATAAAGCGATGCTAGAAACTTTGTACAGTTGTGGTTTAAGAGTTAGCGAATTAATTGGTTTAAAACTTTCTAATTTTTACCCCGAAGATGAGTTTATAAAAATAACTGGAAAGGGCAACAAGGAACGCTTAGTGCCAATAGGTACCGTGGCTGTAAAAAACATAGAAATTTACAGAGAAAGTACCAGAAGACAAATTACCATAGTAAAAGGTAATGAAGATTATATTTTCTTGAACAAAAGAGGCACTAAATTAAGTAGGATATCGGTTTTTACTTTAATTAAGGATTTAGCTTTAAAAACTGGGATACAAAAAAACATCAGTCCGCATACATTTAGACATTCTTTTGCAACCCATTTAATAGAAGGCGGTGCAGATTTAAGAGCAGTGCAAGAAATGCTTGGGCATGAAAGCATTACCACTACAGAAATTTACACGCATTTAGATAGAGATTTTTTAAAACAAACCATTCAACAATTTCACCCAAGAAGCTGAGCTTTTATTATTCTGTAATTATCATTCAAATCTTTAATTAACAAAACGTTAAACCCTTTACTTTCTATCAATACTTTTGTTTCTTTGGCTAAGTTTTGGTTAATTTCAAAGTACAAAACACCACCTTCATTTAAGTTGTTTAAAGCAAAGTCTGCAATTTTATCGTAAAAGATTAAAGCTTCATCATCCGCAACAAATAAAGCCACATGAGGTTCATTTTTGGTTACCAATCTATCCATTACTGCTTTTTCACTGTTTGCTATATAAGGTGGATTGCTTACAATAACATCATATTTTGGGTAATTATCAGATTGTAATTTTAAAGCGTCGTCCTCAAAAAAATCTATTGCAACATTATTAATAATTGCGTTTTCTTTAGCAATTTTTAACGCATTTCCAGAAATATCTAATGCACTAACCAAAGCGCTATTTAAATTCTTTTTTAAGCTTATGGCAATACAACCACTTCCAGTACCAATATCTAAAACACTAATATCTTTCCCTTTTTGATCTTTTATAATTAGGTAAACTAACTCCTCAGTCTCTGGGCGTGGAATTAATACATCAGAATTTACTTTAAATTCTGAATCGTAAAAATGAGCGTTTCCGGTTACATATTGTATCGGAATTTGTTGCTTTAATTGATTAATGTAGTGGTAAAAAGTCTCTTCTTCTGTTTCACAAAAATCAACTTCATTAATATTTAAAGAGGTATAAGATTGTTCTTTAATAGCCTCAATAAGCAATTTAAATAGTATATCAATTTCGTTTTCTGAGTATAAAGAAGATAATTCTTTTTTAAAGGTTGATTTGTGTTTTTTCAAGGCTGTAAATTTTGTGCAAATATAAAAAACTTAAAACATTAGGCTGCTTTTACAAGAAACGTAAAAATTATATCATAATTAGTTAACACGCAAACTGCATCAAGCTAATTACTAACTTTGCTAATGTGCAAACACATCAAAAATTTATAAAAAGAGCTATTGAGCTTGCCAAATTAGGAGCCGGAAATGTGAGTCCAAACCCTATGGTTGGTGCAGTAATAACTCATGATAACCTAATTATTGGCGAAGGTTACCATCAAAATTACGGAGAGGCACATGCAGAAGTAAATGCTGTTAACGAGGTTTTTAAAAACTTTAACAACGCACCCGAATTATTGAAAGAAGCTACCATTTATGTAACACTAGAACCCTGTGCGCATTTTGGAAAAACGCCTCCTTGTGCCAATCTAATTATTAAACATCAAATACCTAATGTAGTAATTGGTTGTTTAGATCCTTTTGATAGCGTAAATGGTAAAGGTGTAGAAAAGTTGAAAAATGCAGGAATAAACGTTACAACTGGAGTTTTAGAAGAAAAATGTTTAGCCTTAAACAAAAGGTTTTTTACTAAAATACAGAAGCAAAGACCTTACGTAATTTTAAAATGGGCACAAACTCAAGACGGTTATTTTTCACCTTCAGACGGTTCTCAAAAATGGATTAGTAATGATTTGGCTAAAACCTTAGTTCACCAATGGCGTAGTGAAGAAGATTGTGTTTTAGTTGGTAAAAAAACGGCTTTGGCCGATAACCCACAATTAAATGTAAGATTAGTGAGCGGCAGAAATCCGCTAAGAGCTGTTATTGATAAAAACTTAGAACTGCCAAAGCTTCATCATCTTTTTGATAATAGCGTTAAAACCTTTGTTTTTAACCAACACAAAACCGCTATTGAAGGGCAAACCTATTATATTGGGATAGAAGATTTCGATTATTTTTTACCGCAATACATCCTTTATCAGCTCTATTTACAAGATGTACAATCTTTAATTATAGAAGGTGGCACAAAAACTTTACAGGCTTTTATAGATGCCAATTTATGGGATGAAGCCCGAATAATTACCGCACCTACCTACTGGGGCGAAGGCCTAATGGCTCCAAAATTAAAAGGGGAAGTGATAACTACGCAAAAACTAGACAATAATTTATTGACAGTAATTAAAGCCAAACATTAATGATTTATATTGTTTTTGCTATAATTTGTAGTGTTATTGTAAGCGTAAATTTCAAATTGTTAAATAGATATTATACCAATGCTTACCAAGCTATTGTTTTTAATTATCCAACTGCAGCCATATTTTGTTACTTTTTCTTTAAGCCAGATTTAAGCAACATACCTACATACCAAAACTGGCTTTTATTTTCTGTTGTTGCGGTTTTGTTGATCTCAATATTTTACTTTATTGGCAAAAGTATAGCAACAAGTGGAATAGTTTTAACTGCAATTGCTCAACGTTTATCTTTAGTAATACCGGTTGCAGCAGCTTTTTTAATATTTTCTGAAACAACTTCAACCTTAAAAATGATAGGCTTAGTTATAGGGTTTGTCGCTTTGTACATATCTAAACCAAAAGGCGAAACTAAGCTGAAAGAAATGGTAAGCTGGTACCCAATAATTGTTTTTTTAGGGACAGGTATTTTAGATATCTTGTTTAACCTGTTAACTCAAATAAACAACATAAGCTTTACAGCATCATTAGTTTACATATTTTCAATTTCTGCTATTATAGGGTTTTCAACTTTAATTATCCAGTACCTTAAAGGCGATTTAAAATTTGAAATTAAAGCTGCATTAGCTGGTATAGTTTTAGGGATTTTTAATTTTGGTTCTATTTATTTTTACCTTAAAGCTTTAAAATTAGAAAGCAACCAACCTTCTGTAGTTTTCTCTTCTTTAGATATTGGTGTCATATTTTTAGGCTCTTTAGTCGGTATCGTTTTATTTAAAGAAAAATTGAGCAAACTAAATACAATTGGTTTAATATTAGCACTCATCGCTATTGTCATTTTAAACCTACCAAATGCTATTTAATGATACTTACCAAACAATTGCCAAACCCAGTGAAGGTGTTTTTAAGGATAAAGGGAGTAAATTTATAGCTTACGCCTACCCTTTTCAATCAGAAATTGGGCTTAAAGAAACAATTCAGGAATTAAAAACAGAACATCCAAAAGCAAGACATCATTGCTACGCATACAGGTTAAGTCCTGATAGAACTGTTTTTAGAGTAAATGATGATGGAGAACCTGCTGGGACTGCTGGAAGACCAATTTTAAATACCTTATTATCAAAAGATATCACCAATGTACTTGTAGTGGTAGTTCGTTATTTTGGAGGAACATTATTAGGTGTACCAGGCCTTATTAATGCTTATAAAACTGCAACAGAAGATGCAATTAACCAAGCGGTTATCATTCAAAAAACTGTTCAAAATGTTTACCAAATTAGCTTTGATTATTCACAGATGAATGATGTAATGAAACTGATTAAAGAGGAGAACTTAGCAGCTTTTGACCAATCTTTTGATTTAGCTTGTGAAATAAAATTGGCCATTAATCAATCGGAAATCAACAGAATAATTGGTAAATTAGAAGCCCTTGATCATTTGAAAATTAAATATTTACATACATTATGAGTAAGATTTCTGAAGCCGATTTAATTATAAATGAGGATGGCAGCATTTACCACCTAAATTTATTACCCGAAGATATTGCTGATACCGTAATTACAGTTGGCGACCCAGACCGTGTAGGCGAAGTAACCAAACATTTTGATAGTATTGAGCTAAAAAAAGGTAAAAGAGAGTTTAAAACCCAAACAGGTTACATTGGTAAAAAAAGAATTACAGTACTTTCTACCGGTATTGGTACAGATAATATCGACATCGTTTTTAACGAATTAGATGCTTTAGTAAACATTGATTTTGACACTCGTGAAGTTAAAAAAGAGCTTAAAAGCTTAGAAATTATTAGATTTGGCACATCTGGCAGTGTACAAGAAAATATTGAAGTGGGTACTATTTTAGCATCAAGCTATGGTTTAGGTTTAGATGCTTTAATGAATTATTATGAAGCAGACAATAGTATTGAAGAGCAATATTTATTACAAAAAATAACTTCTCACTTGCCTAATTTAAATGCTCAACCCTACTTAACGGCAGCATCAAAAGAGTTATTGGAAAAAATTGCCTTTGATATGCCACAAGGAATTACGGCTACTGCTCCTGGTTTTTACGCACCACAAGGTCGTAAAGTGAGAGCTCAATTAAAAGTGGATAATTTGATTGAAAAAATAAACAGTTTTGAGCATCAAAATTTAAAAATCACCAATTTAGAAATGGAAACAGCGGGTATTTATGCTTTGGCAAATGCTTTAGGCCATAAAGCGTTATCTGTGAATGCTATATTAGCCCAGCGTTTAAAGTTGAAATTTGCAAGCAATCCGCAACAAATTGTAGATAAAATGATTAAAACTGTGTTAGAAAGAGTTTGTGGTTAAGAGTTATTTTTAAACCTAAAAGGTTTTTGATTTTCCAAACCTATAAGGTTTTTGAAACCTTATAGGTTTTTTAGCAAAGGTTTTTGAAACCTTATAGGTTTTTTGGATATGACATTTATTTAAATATCTGTAATATCGTTTTTTAATTGAATATTTTGTTGGTGGTAAATTATAAATTCTTCTCTATTATCAAACCAAGCCATTAAATCATTTCTTAATAATGAAGTAGGTTTATTACTCAATAAGCTTTGGTAACTATCAAACTGCCAATCTCCTACCTTATTAGTTAAACCATGATGTACAGCATTTTTATGAATATACCAGGTAAAAGCCAAAAAATCGCTGTTCTGATTTACAATATTCCTTTTTAAATAATCTATAAAAAGTGATCCTTTTCTTTGATTTACTTTATTAAATGCTTTGGTATAACTATTTAAAAAGTTACTAAATTTCTCCATAATAAAATCTGGAAGACTATGAAGAAGAGGATCATAGCTTTTATTTTTTTTAACTTCAAAAGCTTTAATAATTAACTCTTCGTCGTGAATACGCACTAACAAATGAAAATGATTTGGTATTAATGTATAACAATATAAACTACATACATTTTCTGTGTGAAATTTCAATTTAGACAAGAAGAAATAATAATTCTCTGGTTTAAGAAATAATTTTTCGGCTCCAACAGCTCTTGTAAATAAATGATAAATTTCTGAGGGTAACAAAGGTTGATACTGATTACTCATATATTTTAAGATTTTTTCAATAAAGATTTTGAGTAAACCTATAAGGTTTCAAAAACCTTATAGGTTTTAAATAAGGTTTTATTGCATTAAAATTCATCAAGAAAAGCGATTTTAAAATATTCGTTTGTATCATATAGTTTCTTTATTTCTTGATGATAACTTCTTTCAAAAACTTCTTTAAGCTTAAAAATAGCTATTTGATCTATAGTTTTTGCATATTCTAAAATGGTGTTAAAGCTTATTTGTTGATTTATAAAATCTTTCTCAATTTCATAAAACCAATTATGATGTGCATTAGTACTTAAAAAAACTTGCTCACATTGTAACTTCTTAAAAATTGGAATATACAAAGCTCTTATTGCTTCCATTTTTTCTCTATATGCTTTCCAACCGCCATAATATGCACTATTTTCATCTAAAATATCCTCAATAAAAAAACGCCATCCTTGTGTAAAGGGAATATGCATCATAGAAATGATCCCGGTTGGGTAAAATTCAACATCAAACACCTCTTCTTCATGATTAATTGGAATACTAATGAAATAATTTTCCTCGAAATCTCTATCAACAGCAACAATAATTGTTAATTCATTTTTAAATCCATTATTAATATTTAATTCTTTATCAGCAGTTGTTATCAAAGCAATATCATAAAAAAACGCATTAAGATTACATCCTAAAGCTAAAGAAAGGCGCTGTAAAAACACATCTGGTTTTGGATGATAAAGGGCGCTTACTCCGTAAGCATAAATACACTTGCCTGATGACATATATTTATTTTGTGTTAAATATTTAATTATAGGTAACGCTTGTCACAAAACTTTATAGTTAAGTCAAAATAATTACGTGAATCTAAAAAGGTTTAAACCAAACTGGTTGAGGTTTTTTTAGCGGTTTTATTGGAGTTATTAATCTTTCAGGGTTTTCAAGTTGCCAAGCAAAACCTTTTTCTTTTGTTCCTTTACATTCCACAATTTCTACTGTGCCAATTAAATAACCACGTTCTAAGTCCTCTTCTTTTTTACCCGTTTGTTTAAAATAGTCTTTGTCAAAGTCTAGCGTATTAGAAGCATAAATATAAATACGTTCTCTAATATTAGTTGGAATGCTTCTGTACTCTTCTTTTTTTAATCCTAAAATTATCATTTCAGCATAAGGTTGCCTAACGCTAATTGCTCTTGTAATTGCAAGTTGTGGAGTAGCTATTTTTATCTTTTTAACTTTAGAGTTCTTCGTCTTCAATTTAGTTTTTTGTGCATCTGCAATTCTTCTCCGCTTAATAAAAAAACACAGAAAAACTCCTAAAAAGAAAGACAGTATAATTGTAATTGGTATATTTATCATTCTTAATGGTTTTCTTGACTGTTATAATTTATTAAGGGTCAGAGTCCCTTCTTCCGCACCTTTATTTCTTTAAACCACCAAAACCCCATCAATATCCTTCATCAACTCGGCTGTTTTTGTTAAAGCCACAATAATTTTTTGATAATGCATAATATCTTCAAAACTCAATTCTCTGCCTTTACGGTCTTTTAGCCATTTTTGAGCGGGTTGGTAACCGCCAATGTAAAATTCCCAAGCGGTTTTAGGCACATTATTAAAATATTGGGTATCGTTAATATACACCTTGCCTAAACTATCAGGATTGTAAACAGAAATGTCTACTTCTATAGTACGGTTTGTTTCTTCTGGTTCCTCACTCATGGTGACATTAAAAGATGGTTTTACCACCATATTATCCCCATCAATTGGATATTGGGTTATATATTTTTCGGTTTCTGCACTTTCTAATAAATGGAGTTCCCTAATTTGACTTCCTAAATTCACCAAATCAAAAAACTGTTTAGGGTTTGTTGGGTAAGGCACTCTTGGGAAATCTATTTTTAAAAACTCTTTATATTTCTCTCGGTAAGCGGGAGAATGTAAAACAGCGTAGATATAATCTAACAAATCTATTGGGGCAAAGGCCTCATCCCCCGCCTTCTCCGAAGGAGAAGGAGCTTGATTTGCGTAATGGTCTTCGACTCCGCTCAGACTGACATTGTCTTCGACTCCGCTCAAACTTACATTGGGGTTACTATTGTTTGTCACGCTGAGCGGAGTCGAAGCGTTTTTCTCTGCCACAAAATGTAAACCTGTTTTCTCCTCTATCTCCCTCACAATATCCATGTTTAAATTGGGTACACGGGTTTGGCTTTCGCCGATGCTGAGTTGATTACTGGTTTCGGGATAAAGGTAGAGGGGTGCTGTATATCCTTTTGAAAAAGCTGTTCCAAGTATATGTCCATCTACGATTGATTGGGATATAAATATGTTAGTGAAATCACCTATAACACATTGTCTCTCATACGTTAATCCGACATTATTTAAATCAATGAAATGTTTAAAATTATTAAACATTGGATACCCATTTATTCCTTTTGTAATGCCTGTATAAATTATTTTCCTATTATCAAATGGTCTATATTGAACTTCTCTTATTTTCGGAGTATTTCTCTGTATATCAATTTTTGCACTTTCTAATTTCCAATCACGACTATCATTATTTATGTTGTATTTTAAGCCAATTGTTTTTTCTTCAAGATTTAAAAAATCTAAAATTACAGTTTTTAACTTTTCTTCACTAAAGTCAATGACTAAAGAATCTTTTCTTGTTTCAATACCTGAACTTTTTTGGATAAATAACTCGTTTAAAGAAATTCCATTTTTGTAACTTTCTATAAGTTGAAAATCCTTCTCTACAAAAAAATAACTTGGCTCTTCATTATCCAACTCCTTCCATTCAATGCTATCCAAAGAATTATCATTCAAAAAATCATATTTATCTTCTCGTTTTCCGTAAAGGTCAAAATGAAATACTTGGGCTAATTTATCTTTGCTCATCAAAATTGTTTTCAAGGTTTAAAATTGCTTTTTCTCTTTCTATTTCGGCAATTAATTCTTCTTCGGTTGGCAAATAAGGTAAATACTTAGTCGCAAAAAGTTGTTTGTTTTCTGCCAGTACAGAATATTTGGCTATGGTTTCGTCGGTTTCTGTACATAACAGAATTCCGATTGTTGGGTTATCTGTTTCTTGTTTTTTCACATCGTTATACATCCGCACATACATATCCAATTGCCCAACATCTTGGTGCGTAATTTTTGTGGTTTTTAAATCGATAATTACAAAACATTTTAAAATGTAATTGTAAAAAACCAAATCGATATAAAAATCGCTGGTTTCTGTCCGTATCAATTGTTGGCGTTCTACAAACGCAAAACCTTTACCTAATTCTAAAATAAACTTTTTTAGGTTGTTGATTAAGGCGTTCTCTAGTGCTTTTTCTGTATAGCCCAAATTATTGGGAAGGTTTAAAAACTCCAATACCGAAGGATTTTTGATAAACTCAAAAGCGTCTTGCTGTAGTGCTTTTGTTTTTTCTTCCATTTCTCTTATCACTGGTTCTTTCAATTGCGATGACAAAAGCCGGTGGTAATAAAGCGTAGAAATATTACGGTCTAAAGTGCGTACACTCCACATATTTTGTGCAGCTTCGGTTAGATAATATTGTCTAGCATTTTCGTCATTAACTTTTAGAACAAGTTGAAAGTGAGACCAACTCAATTTGGCAGACACTGTCTGCCATTTCTCGACTTCGGAAAAAACAAGGTAGAAATGTCTAAAATTTCTTATGTTTCTTTCAGAAAAACCTTTACCAAATTCGGCTGTGAGCTCTTGGGAAATGGTTTTAATGAGCGCTTTACCGTAATCGGCTCGCTCATTACCGCTTTGCTCTTCCAAAACAATCCTTTGCCCTATTTGCCAATAAGCCAAAACCATTGCTGTGTTAATAGCCTGGTAGGTTTTTTGCCTTGCTTGCGCAAGTATTTGTTTTATCTCGACTAAATACTGCATATTATTTGTTCTTTTTAACAAAAATATTAATGCTTACACCTTGCATAATATCAAATACGTTTTCGTCTTTTCCGCCATTTGGAGCTACCTCTTTTTTCTTGCTGTTACCATGCAAATCCAAAACGTAAATTTTATCAAAACTCTCCATCAAATGCTTTCGCATTTGTCTATGAATCAATCCGTCTAAAAAAGAATTATTAGAAATAATAGCTAAAACTCCACTTCCATTTTTATCAATAAAATGTTGCCCAAAACGGATAAACTTGATATAATCATCAGATAATGGTTGGATATTTCTCTCGTTTAAATTCTTTTTATAATCTGCTGTCAAACTTTCTATCCATTCACTTTTATTTGTGCTACTTACACTATAAGGCGGGTTTCCCATAATCACCATCACAGGTGTATCCCGTTTTACCGCATTGGCTTGGTCGGCTTCATCACTCAGCCACGAGCTAAATAATGTACCACTATCTGGATGTGCTTCTTCTAAAGAATTGGTTAAGAAAATACGAAAACGTTGGTCGCTAGTGGCTTTATAACCTGTTTCCGTAAGTAGCATATCCATTTTTAAATGAGCCATAGCGTAACTTGCCATTAACAATTCAAAGCCGTTTAACCTTGGTATTAAATGTTGGTTTACATATTTGCTCCAAATGCCTTGTTGCCCTTCAAACTTTTTATAAATATGGCGCACCACTTCGGCTAAAAAAGTACCTGTACCGGTTGCGGGGTCTAAAATTTGTACACGGTGTACTTCTTGCTCTTGCTCTACTTCTTTCAGTTTGCTGCGTTGGTCGATTGTGGCTTTGGTAACGTGTTTAGTCTTGATTTTAATTTTGCTGGTATCGGCTAAACCATCTTTAATATCAAATTCGGTTTTTAAAATATCATCAACCGCCCTTACAATAAAATTCACTACAGGTTGTGGCGTGTACCAAACTCCCCTAGCTTTACGCAAAGCTGGATTATAAGCAGCCAAAAAGGTTTCGTAAAAATGGACAACCGAATCTTCCTGTTTGGTACTTTTCCCAAAGTTTTTCATAATATCAGCTACATCGGTAGCTAAAAATATGTTCACCAATTCATCTACCATCCAAACCAGTCTGTCATCTAAATCGTAACCTGCAATATCTTGAAAAAGCTTACGTAAAAACGGGTTCGATTTTGGGATTAAGGTTGCGGCTTCTTGTCGAGAGAAAGTTGGCAAAGTAGGATCATGATACCTAGCGGCAAACATTCCATAAGCAATAGTTTGGGCGTATATATCAGCGAAAGCCTGATTATTAATATCATGTATCAACATTTGCTTAAAAGAAAGCATTTGATTTTTTAATGCACTATTGATATCGGTTTCATCATCATGATTTAAGGATTTCTCAATCACATCTGCCATTAGTTTTGCTTTACCGGCCATCATTTCCGCCAATTTTGTTGGAGATTTAATGCTTTGTGTTACCGTTTGTGCAAAATTTCGGATAAGATTGCCGAAACTTTCAAAATTTGCAGAAATTGGGACTATTGTGCCATTTTCTAATTTAGCAATGGCAATACTGGTGGTAAATATACCGTCTTTGTAAAAATGAAAATCTAAATAATCTGTAAAAATCAGGTTATTCAAACCTTGTTTATACCTATCAAACTGTTCTTTTAAAGTTTTACTGTGTAAATCAATACCAATATCTTTTGCCTCAATATAACCAACAGCAAATTCTTTGCGAGTTAAAACATAATCCGGAGCACCGCAGAAAACCCTTGAAGGTTCGTTAGTAACCAAAACATCTGGTAATAAAGCCATCAAAAGGCTTTGTAAATCGCCACGATAAGTATGCTCTCTGCTAATACCTGTTTTATAACGGACTTTTAAGGTTTCTAGGTAGGTTTGGATATTCATAAGTACGAACGAATCTAAACAATTTAGTTAAAAGTTAAAAAATCTATTTAAACCTTTATCTAAACCTATAAGATTTTTGAAACCTTATAGGTTTTATGGTTTAGATTTCAGAAAAAAACAAAAATCCACCCCCAAATCAATACAATATAATTACATCTATATTATTCTTATTGTATAATTTATGGATTATCTTTGTCCCCTTGAAAGCACAAAATATAATCCCCGAAAACGGCACTTTACTTCCTTTAATGGAAGAATTTTATACCATACAGGGCGAAGGTTACCATTCTGGAAAAGCAGCATATTTTATACGTTTAGGTGGTTGTGATGTGGGTTGCCATTGGTGTGATGTTAAGGAAAGTTGGGATGCAGAATTACATCCGCTAACATCAACACAAACCATTGTTGAAAACGCAGACAAACACCCAGGAAAAGCAGTGGTTGTTACAGGTGGAGAGCCACTTTTGTATAATTTAGACGAATTAACTAAACAATTAAAAGCCAAAGGGATTGCAACTTTTATAGAAACTTCTGGCGCTTATCCGCTATCAGGTTATTGGGATTGGATTTGTTTATCACCAAAAAAATTTAAAGCTCCACGTAAAGACATTGCTCCATTTGCCAACGAGTTAAAAGTGATTGTTTTTAATAAAAGTGATTTTTTATGGGCAGAAGAACATGCAGAAATGGTTTCATCAGATTGTAAACTGTATTTACAACCCGAATGGTCAAAATCTGATGAGATGACACCTTTAATTATTGAGTATGTAATGAACAACCCAAAGTGGGAAATCTCCTTACAAACGCATAAATTCTTGAATATTCCATAAAATTTCATAGTTTTAGTTTATAAACCGATTCATGAAACGTCTCTCATTCTTAATCATTTTGCTTTTTGCTGGCTTTATTGGTTTAGCTCAAGTAAAATATACGAGTAGTAGCCGTTCGGCAATAAAAAATTATGAACGGGCAAGGTATCTTTTAGATTTAAATAATTTTAAAGATGCCGAGACTGAATTAAATGCAGCTATTAAGCAAGATGATGAATTTATTGAGGCCTATTTATTGCTTGCAGATGTTTACAGAGTAACTTTTGAATACGCTAAAGCTAAAGAATTTTATAAGCAAGCATTCGCTATTTCTACCACATTTGCGCCTGACAGGTATTTCTACTATGCAGAAAGTGAGCTAAAAACTGGCAATTATGAAGAAGCATTGCTTCATTACAAAATTTTCAAAAACAAAGGAAACCCTTCTATTGAGAAAATTGTACTTGCTGATAAGTACATACAAGACTGTGAATTTGCTATAGAAGCTGTTAAAAACCCAGTTCCGTTTAAACCAGAAAACTTAGGCGCTAACATTAATACCAAAGACCAAGAGTATTTGGCTACTTTAACAACTGATGAAAGTACACTTATTTTTACCAGACAAATTAATGGTAACGAAGATTTTTACAGGAGTTATAAAACAGCTACAGACTGGACAAATGCAGAATATTTAAGTAATAACATCAACACCCCGTCTTATAATGAAGGTGCTCAATGTATATCGCCAGACGGCCAATTTCTCTTTTTTACTGGCTGTAACAGGCCAGATGGTTTTGGCAGGTGTGACATTTATGTTTCACAAAAAGAAGGAAACGGCTGGAGTAAACCAATTAATCTAGGCTTTCCAATTAATACAAAAGGATGGGAATCTCAACCATCATTATCTGCCGATGGACGCACTTTATACTTTGTTAGCGATAGAAAAGGTGGTTTTGGCAGCTACGATATTTGGAAAAGTACCTTAAACAATGAAGGAAAATGGGAAATGCCTGTAAATATGGGTAAAAAAATTAATACTGCTTTTGAAGAACAATCGCCATTTATACACCCAGACAATCAAACGCTTTACTTTTCTTCTGATGGCTGGCCAGGTTTAGGCAGCAGAGATTTATTTATTTCGAGATTGGATACTGGTGGAAATTGGGCACTACCAGTAAATTTAGGATACCCAATTAATACTTACGGGGAAGAACGAGGTCTTACTATAAATGCAAGCGGTACGAAAGCATTTTTTTCTTCAAACAACTTTAACGGCTTAGGTGGTTTTGATATTTACTCTTTTGATTTACCACAAAAAATTCGTCCGGTTGCAGTTAACTATGTTAAAGGAATTGTATATGATGAAGATACAAAAGCAAAACTTGGTGCCTTAGTTGATATTATTGATATAAAATCTGGTATATCATTACATACCTCCTACTCAGATAAGTTTGATGGATCATTTTTGGCTACCCTATCAAACAATAAAGAATACAGCATAAACGTAGCTAAAGAAGGCTATCTATTTTACTCAGAAAATTTTTCGATTGAAAAAAACCAGATAGGTAAACCCATTATTTTAGATATTCCTTTACAAAAGATTGCTATCGGTAAAAAGATGGTGCTGAAAAACATATTTTTTGATAGCAATAAATTTGACTTAAAAGACGAATCGAAAACCGAGTTACAAAAACTAATTGAATTTCTTAAAGAAAATCCTAAAACTCAAATTCAAATTAGTGGTTATACAGATAATATTGGAGACGATCAATCTAATCTAATTTTATCTCAGAACCGTTCAAAAGCTGTTTATACTTATTTAATTGAGCATGATGTGAATGCCAAAAGATTAAGCTTTAGGGGTTATGGTGCAACATCTCCAATTGCAGATAATAAAACCGCAGATGGCAGAGCACTAAATAGAAGAACAGAATTTTTGATTACAGGAATTAGCGAATAGTTTTTATTCTTTAATTTCATTTAAATCAAACTGGTTACGGTTTAAAAAGTATTTTAAAACCATCTTTTTACCTGTATTATTTGAAGTATCTGTTTCGCTGTATAAATTAAATTCTCTGTATAAATCACCTTCTTTAACATAAAATTTATCTAAACCTCTGTATTGTTTTTTGGTTTTACTGGTTAAATCTGGGAATTTAATTTTATTTGCACCTTTACCTGAAAACTCGTAACATAATACTTCTGCACTGTTATATTTATCATTTTTTGTGTAAAGAATCACAATCTCTGGGTTTCCATCTGTATCCATATCGGTATTAAAAACCTCTTGTAAACGTCCGTCTAAATTATCAGAGGATGCAACACTAAATTCATTTTTTACAGAGTCTGAACGCAATACCAAAACAGAGGAAGAAGAATCTGAACCTCTACCCCAACTGTAAATATCAAATATCAACTCCGGACCAACTTCAACTTTCAAATGCTTTTTAAAAGGTGCGGGTAATAAAACTTCAGCTTTTTTAGTGCTTTTTTCTTCTTGCTTCTTCTCTTCATTACAAGCAAAAAGAGTTGTACAAATTGTTAATCCTAAAACAGCATTTTTTATAAATCTCATAACTAATTAAATAACATAACAGCCGGAATTTCTAATTTAACACCATCAGTTCCTTTAACAGAAACTTGTAGAGTAGAACCCGGTCCATCATCAAAATATAAAACCTTTATTTTATGTAAACCAGCTTGCATGGCTACACCCGCAGATTTTTCGTATCTCGCGTGTTTGCCATCATTATCAATAATTAATTCATCATCAATATATAACCTTGCTCCATCATCGCTAAATAGAGAAAACTCAAAGGTGGCATTTTCATTTACATTGATATAACCTGTAAAAACCAAACCATACTCTCTGGCTTTACCATATATTTTATTGATAGCAATTTGCGGTACAACACCTTTTTTGGTTGCCATTAAAGTATCAATTTCAGTAGTGTTTTTAAATTTACCAGGAATATAAAAGTATTTTAAACCTCCAACGGTTTTATTAATAATTGTGGAATCTGCTTTTAAAACATCCATATTCCTTAATAAAGTTGTGGTAACCACACTCCTTTTACCCGATGGCGTAATTACAATTGATTTTACTTGGCGATATTCTCCTTTAGCAACATTTACTGTAAAAGGTGATGTATATAAAGTAGTGGTTTCGTTTGGTTGGTAACCATTAATGGTATAATAAACTTTAGCTCCTTTAACAGATGGACTATAATTAAAAGTATAAGAATCGGTTACATTAATGGTGGTGTCTTTTGCGCCAATTACTTCAGGTACTCGGTATAATGTAGCATTTTTATCTAACCACGATAAATGATTTGGGATTCTTTCTTCACTAAAATTCTTATAATCTTTTTTATCTAAATTGCTCCAAGCAATTTCTGACAAAGCAAACAACCTTGGCAAAATCATGTACTCAACATGAGCTGGCGTTGTGATATATTCTGTCCAAACGTTAGCTTGCACTCCTTTAATATATTTCTGAAATTCTGGAGCTAAATCTGTTGGTGTTGGATTATATGCATAAATTTTAGCAATTCTGCCATCGCCACCTATGGTAACTGGCTCAAAAGAAGATAAGCCCTGTGTATGGTCTAAATAAACACCGTTTGTACTTGGCGACATGATTACATCGTGTTTTTGCTTGGCTGCAGTAATTCCTCCTGCAACCCCTCTCCAACTCATCACCGTAGCATTAGGAGCTAAACCACCTTCTAAAATCTCGTCCCAACCAATAATAGAACGTCCTTTGCTGTTTACAAATTTTTCTACCCTTTGTATAAAATAAGATTGTAAACTTTCTTCGTTTTTTAATCTATTATTTTTTATACGTTTTTGACAAAAAGAACAAGTTTTCCAAACAGTTTTTGGAGCTTCATCACCACCAATATGAATATATTTAGATGGAAATAAAGCCATTACTTCTGTTAAAACATCCTCAACAAAATCAAAAGTATTGTCTTTACCGGCACAAAAAATATCTGGAAAAACACCCCATTTTTCAGCGGTTTTATAAGGTCCAGGATTGGTTCCACAACCCAATTCTGGATAGGCAGCTAATGCAGCCATAGCATGCCCTGGCATTTCAATCTCTGGAATTACATTAATAAATTTAGTGTTGGCGTAAGCAACAACTTCTTTAACTTCTTCTTGTGTGTAAAAGCCGCCATATCTATTTCCGTCAAACCACTGTGGCATTCTATCATGGTAATTACCAACTACAGTTTGCGCTCTGTACCCTCCAATTTCAGTAAGTTTAGGATATTTTTTAATCTCTATTCGCCAACCTTGGTCATCTGTTAAATGCCAGTGAAAATTATTGAGTTTATACACTGCCATTAAATCAATGTATTTCTTAATAAAATCTAATGGAAAAATGTGACGAGAAACATCTAAATGTAAACCACGGTAAGCGTAACGAGGTTGATCAATAATTTTACATTGTGGTATTTGATGATTATCTAAGCCGTTTAAATACAATTGAGTTAAACTTTGCATGGCATAAAAAACTCCTCTATCTCCTCCAGATAAATGGATATGACTATCATTTACCTCAAGCACATAAGCTTCTTCTGCCAGTCCGTTAGCATTTACAGAGTTAAATGAAATTACACTTTCTGGCGCTTGAATAAAGTTTTTAGCCACCACTAAATCAAATCCTTCTTTTTCTTTAACAAGTTCTTTAAACAATTCTGCAATTTTACGATCGTCATTTGTTTCGTATTGCAATGCAGTTTGTGCAGTTAATTTAAAATACCCAGATTTTACCATCACATTTTGTGGTGCGGGTATTATACCTATGTTATTATAATTGCTTTGGGCAAAAACAAAAGAATTTATAATTAGAAAGAGTAGGGAAATTTTAAATTTTAGCTGCATCATACTATTGTGTGTGTAACAAAGCTAAAAAAATCTACCAAAAACCGAATTTTTAAGCAAAAAAAAAGACCTGTATTTCTACAAGTCTTCAAAATTTTTACAACTTAATATTAATCTTGGATTTCAAATTCTTTAGCTGCTAAATATCTTTCGGCCTCTAATGCAGCCATACAACCTGTACCAGCCGCAGTAACTGCTTGGCGATAAATTTTGTCTTGCGCATCGCCACAAACAAAAACTCCTTCTATATCTGTAGCTGTACTATCTGGTTTTGTAATTACATAACCAACTTCGTCCATTTCTAACCAATCTTTAAAAATTTCTGTATTTGGCTTATGCCCAATAGCTACGAAGAAACCTGTTGCAGAAATGTCGTGTTCTTCGTTAGTAATGTTGTTTAATACTTTTACACCTGTAACATTTTTCCCATCTCCTAAAATTTCTTTAGTTTCAGTGTTATATAAAATCTCAATATTTGGAGTATTTAAAACCCTATTAACCATCGCTTTAGAAGCTCTAAATTCGTCTCTACGTACCAACATGGTTACTTTTTTACACAATTTAGCTAGGTAAGTGGCTTCTTCTGCAGCGGTATCTCCAGCACCAACAATTACTACATCTTGGTTTTTAAAGAAAAAGCCATCGCAAACCGCACAAGCAGAAACACCAAAGCCATTATACTTTTGTTCAGACGGTAAGCCTAACCATTTTGCAGTTGCCCCTGTAGAAACAATTACGGTATCAGCTAAAATAGTCTTGTTTTCATCAACAACAACTTTATGCACCGGACCACTAAAATCAACTGAAGAAACATAACCGAAACGAATATCTGTACCAAAACGTTCAGCTTGTTTTCTAAAATCTTCCATCATTTCTGGCCCCATAACGCCACCTGGGTAACCCGGAAAATTTTCAACATCAGTGGTTAATGTTAACTGCCCGCCCATTTGCATACCAGTAATCATTACTGGTTTTAAATCTGCTCTGGCAGCATATATGGCCGCAGTATAACCTGCCGGTCCCGAACCTATAATTAGGCAATGTACATGTTCTAATTCTTCTGTCATGATTTACGATTGTTGCGCAAATTTAATATTCACAAACGCTAATGGCAAATGTATTTATCTATTGTGAGATAGTTATTACTTATTTTTAATGGATTGAACAAAAATCCTGAAATAACTTAAATTGAAATAATGTGTATCATTAAATAACAACCTTAAATCTTGAATTTATTATTAAAGTTTTATATTTATTAAAAAACCTAAAATGAAAAATATTGGAATATTATTATTGCTCATATTTTGTTTCGGAACTTCTAGTTATCCCCAATCTGCTGATAGTTTAAAAAACAATGAATTAGCAAAGAAATATTTTTTGAATAATTACGGAAATGATGAACATGCTAAAGCAATAATTGAATATGCTTACCGTAAATGCAATAATAAAAGTAAAAACCTTACTTTGGGTATAGGTTTAAGTGCAGTTTCTTTATTAGCATATTCCCAATTAGGAAAAACTGGAGATATGCTTGATAAAACTGTTACTGGATACCTAACGCTACCTGCTTTATGGATTGGGCTAAGTGTATTAACTGATGCAATAATTAGTAATAACGATTTAAATCCGAAAAAGCTTAATATAATTTTAAAACAATATAAATCTACTGGTAAACTACCAAAAATGTTTAATTATAATAAAAGACATGCTAAATACAGAAACTATTTACCAAATCTAAATACTCGAAAATCTAAACATTCTTAAGTTTGAATCATCCCCACATTAAAACGTTTTTTAATTGGCGATTGGTTTGCTGCTTCAATGCCCATAGCAATAGCTTTACGGGTTTCTACAGGATCTATTACGCCATCAACCCATAAACGAGAAGCAGCATAATATGGTGTAGTTTGTTCGTTATACCTATCAGTAATTAATTTAATTTGTTTTTCCTCTTCCTCTTTCGTTATTTCTTCACCAGCTTTTTTCATACTGGCACTTTGAATTTGCCATAAAGTTTTACCTGCCGATGCGCCACTCATTACCGCAATTTTAGCAGTTGGCCAAGCAAAAATCAACCTTGGATCATACGCCTTTCCGCACATGGCATAATTTCCGGCTCCGTAAGAATTACCAATTACAATTGTAAATTTTGGGACAACAGAATTTGCAACAGCATTCACCATTTTAGCACCATCTTTAATAATACCCCCATGTTCAGATCTGGAACCCACCATAAAACCAGTTACATCCTGTAAAAAAACCAATGGAATTTTCTTTTGGTTACAGTTCATAATAAATCGGGTAGCTTTATCTGCCGAATCTGAATAGATTACACCTCCAAACTGCATTTCACCCTTTTTAGATTTCACTACTTTACGTTGATTGGCAACAATACCAACTGCCCAACCCTCTACTCTGGCTAAACCGCAAACAATGCTTTGTCCATAACCTGCTTTATATTCATCAAAACTATCTGCATCAATAAAACAATCTAAAAGTTGGTGCATATCATAGGGTTTGTCTCTAGCATCTGGTAAAATACCGTAAACATTTTCTATTTTTTGTTTAGGAGCAATTGATTTTATTTTGTTAAAACCAGCATCCTCTGGTTTGCCAATTTTAGCCATGATACTTTTTATAGCATCTAAACAAGTGGCATCATTTTCATGTTTATAATCTGTAACGCCAGAAATTTCGCAATGTGTGGTAGCCCCTCCTAAAGTTTCATTATCTACGCTTTCGCCGATAGCTGATTTTACCAAATAAGAACCTGCTAAAAAAACAGAGCCAGTACCATCAACAATCATAGCTTCATCACTCATAATTGGCAAATAAGCACCGCCAGCTACACAAGAACCCATTATTGCTGCTATTTGGATAATCCCCTCGGCGCTCATAATGGCATTGTTTCTGAAAATACGCCCAAAATGCTCTTTATCAGGGAAAATTTCGTCTTGCATGGGTAAAAACACACCTGCAGAATCTACCAAATAAATGGTTGGCAAGCGGTTTTCCATGGCTATTTCTTGTGCTCTTAAATTCTTTTTTGCCGTCATAGGAAACCAAGCACCGGCTTTAACAGTTGCATCATTTGCTACAACCATACACTGCCTGCCACTTACATATCCAATACCACAAACAACTCCAGCAGATGGACAACCGCCCACATCCTCATACATTCCATCAGCAGCAAAAGCTCCAATTTCTAAAAATGGTTGATCGTTATCCAATAAATACTTTACCCTTTCACGAACCAACATTTTACCTTTAGCCTTTTGCTTATCAGCTGATATTTTACCGCCACCTAAATAAACTTGTTTCAGTTTATATTTTAAAGCATCTACTAATTGTTTGTTGACGTCTTCATTTTTATTGAATTCCATATCCATAATTACAATTTAGTAGATATTATTTCTAAAAACAAAAGGATTGGTGTGTTTAGATTTAATTGCAGTATGTATTTTACAATTGTTTTGTTGATGGTCAACTATTGCGGAATTTATCTTTTCATTTTAATGAGTTTCTTAATACCAAAATAACAAGCAAAAAAAAGCTGTTTCAAGTTTTGCCTTGAAACAGCTTTTTAAATTTTAAAGGAAATAATTATTCTCCGCCTTCTTTTTCCTCTTTCTCTTCTTCCTTCTTTTTCTTCTTTTTAGCAGCTTTGCCAACGATAACAATTTCTTCTTTTTCTTTATCAAAACCAACTTCCATCACATCTCCTTCAGCTACATCACCTTTTAAAATTTCTTCGGCAATTGGGTCTTCTAAAAATTTCTGAATAGCTCTTTTTAACGGTCTTGCTCCAAAATTAGCATCAAAACCTTTTTCGGCAATATAATCTTTGGCTTCTTCTGTTAACTTAATTTCATAACCTAAAGCACTTACTCTACCAAATAAAGCTTTCAATTCAATATCAATAATTTTGAATATTTCTTCTTTAGCTAAAGAGTTAAACACAATCACATCATCAACCCTGTTCAAAAACTCTGGTGCAAAAGCTTTCTTTAAAGCACCTTCAATCACTGATCTGCTATGTGTTTCAGCTTGTAAAGCTTTTGCAGAAGTTGTAAAACCAACACCTTGCCCAAAATCTTTTAACTGGCGAGCGCCAATGTTAGAAGTCATAATTACTATGGTGTTTCTAAAATCAACTTTACGCCCTAATGAATCTGTTAACTGACCTTCATCTAAAACTTGTAATAAGATATTAAAAACGTCTGGATGTGCTTTTTCAATCTCATCTAATAAAATTACTGCATACGGCTTGCGTCTAACTTTTTCTGTTAATTGTCCGCCTTCTTCGTAACCTACATATCCCGGAGGCGCTCCCACTAAACGTGAAACAGCAAATTTCTCCATGTATTCACTCATGTCAATCTGAATCAAAGAATCATCAGAATCAAACATGAACCTTGCTAATTCTTTAGCTAATTCTGTTTTACCTACACCTGTTGGGCCTAAAAAAATAAATGAGCCAATTGGTTTTTTAGGATCTTTTAATCCCGCTCTTGTTCTTTGTATGGCTTTAGTTAATTTCTTAATCGCATCATCCTGACCAATAATTTTCTCATTAATCTTATCAAACATGTTTAATAGCTTTGTGCTATCTGTTTGTCCAACTCGTTGTAAAGGAATACCGGTCATCATAGAAACAACCTCAGCAACATTATCTTCTGTTACTGTATAACGCTTGGTTTTAGTTTCTGCCTCCCATTCTACTTTAGCTGCATCTAATTCCTCTATTAAATTTTTCTCAGTATCTCTTAATTTAGCAGCTTCTTCATATTTCTGACTTTTAACAACTCTATTTTTTTCAACCTTAATCAACTCAATTTTCTGCTCAATATCAATAATGTTTTGCGGAACATGAATATTGGTTAAATGAACACGAGAACCTGCTTCATCTAAAGCATCTATGGCTTTATCAGGTAAAAACCTATCTGTAATATACCTTGTAGTTAAGTTTACACAAGCATTTATTGCTTCGTCTGTATAAGTTACTCCGTGGTGATCTTCGTATTTATCTTTAATTCTGTTTAATATCTCAATAGTTTCCGTTGGTGTTGCAGGCTCAATCATTACCTTTTGGAAACGACGATCTAAAGCACCATCTTTTTCTATATACTGACGGTATTCATCTAAAGTAGTTGCACCAATACATTGAATTTCTCCCCTAGCTAATGCAGGTTTAAACATATTTGAAGCATCTAAAGAACCAGAGGCTCCACCAGCACCAACTATAGTATGTATCTCATCGATAAATAAAATTACATCTGGAGATTTTTCTAGCTCGTTCATCACCGCTTTCATACGTTCTTCAAACTGGCCACGGTATTTGGTACCAGCAACCAAAGAAGCTAAATCAAGCGTTACTACTCTTTTTCCAAATAAAACCCTAGAAACTTTACGTTGTACAATTCTTAAAGCTAAACCTTCTGCTATGGCAGATTTACCAACACCTGGTTCTCCAATTAAAATTGGATTGTTTTTCTTTCTTCGGGATAAAATTTGAGAAACTCTTTCAATTTCTTTTTCTCTACCTACAATCGGATCTAATTTCCCATCCTCAGCCATTTTGGTTAAGTCTCTACCAAAATTGTCTAATACTGGAGTTTTAGATTTAATATCTGAAACTTTTTTAGGAGCAGTAAAAGCATCATCCTCTTTATAATCATCGCCTTCGGCAGCAGAATTAGTTGGCTCATCTCTAAATCCATCTTTATTATGCTCTACCTCAGCTTTAAAAATTTCGTAGTTTAAATTAAACTGCGCTAAAATTTGAGATGCAATATTGTCTTCTTCTCTTAATACTGAAAGCAGTAAATGCTCAGTACCTATAATATCGCTCTTAAATATTTTTGCTTCTAAATAAGTGATTTTAAGCACCTTTTCAGCTTGTTTTGTTAAAGGGATATTCCCTAAATTAACTGTAGTGCCAGAATTACCTCTAACAGCATCCTCAACAGCTCTGCGTAGTTTAGAAGTGTCAACACTTAAAGATTTTAAAATCTTTATAGCCATGCCGTCTCCCTCTCTAATCAAACCCAATAATAAATGCTCTGTTCCAATATAATCGTGGCCTAATCTTAAAGCTTCTTCTCTGCTGTAAGAAATAACATCTTTTACTCTTGGTGAAAATTTAGCTTCCATAATAAAACCTTTCTCTTAATGTGTTGAACGTTCTAATGTATAAAATTGTTTTATAAACCGAACAGATTGTTTTGTTAGTATTTATCAACAATATATCCAAATACGTTGAAAACTCCAATAATGATTCGTATTTGAGAATAATTACTCGAATTTGACCAAAAAAACGATATTTGCACCTCAATTAAAGGAAAAAATGGCAGACGAGAAAATAATATTTTCAATGGCTGGGGTAAATAAGATTTATCCGCCTCAGAAACAGGTTTTAAAGAATATTTATTTATCTTTTTTTTACGGAGCTAAAATTGGCGTAATCGGTTTAAATGGTTCTGGAAAATCATCAGTATTAAAAATTATTGCTGGTTTAGATAAGGCTTACCAAGGTGAAGTAGTTTTTTCGCCAGGCTATACCGTGGGTTATTTAGCCCAAGAGCCTCAATTAGACCCAACTAAAACAGTTAGAGAAATTGTGGAAGAAGGCGCTAAAGCAATAACTGATATTATAAAGGAGTACGAAGAGATCAATGAAAAATTTGGCTTGCCAGAGGTTTATGAAAACGCTGATGCGATGGATAAACTAATGAACAGACAAGGCGAATTGCAAGATCAAATTGATGCTGTGGATGGCTGGAGCTTAGATGCAAAGTTAGAAAGAGCAATGGATGCTCTACGTTGCCCTGAACCTGATACAAATATAGCCACTTTGTCAGGAGGTGAACGTAGAAGGGTAGCACTTTGTCGCTTATTGATACAACAACCAGATGTTTTATTATTAGATGAGCCAACCAACCACTTGGATGCAGAGTCTATTGACTGGTTAGAACAGCATTTGCAACAATATGCAGGAACTGTAATTGCTGTTACCCACGATAGGTATTTCTTAGATAACGTTGCTGGTTGGATTTTAGAATTAGACCGTGGCGAAGGTTTACCTTGGAAAGGGAATTACACCAGTTGGTTAGATCAAAAATCTAAACGTTTAGCACAAGAAGAAAAAACAGAAAGTAAGCGTCAGAAAACTTTAGAGCGTGAATTAGAATGGAGTAAAATGGCTCCTAAGGCTCGTCATGCTAAATCTAAGGCTCGTTTATCTAATTACGAAAAACTAGCTTCTGAAGAAACTAA
The DNA here is from genome assembly GCF_042684645.1 of Pedobacter alpinus. Taxonomy (NCBI): domain Bacteria; kingdom Pseudomonadati; phylum Bacteroidota; class Sphingobacteriia; order Sphingobacteriales; family Sphingobacteriaceae; genus Pedobacter; species Pedobacter alpinus. Next base: position 235,261 of record NZ_JBHULV010000052.1, on the reverse strand, counting down.
AGAACGCGAAGAAAGATTAGAGCTGTTTATTCCTCCGGGGCCACGTTTAGGAAATGTGGTAATAGAGGCAACCAATGTGACGAAAGCTTTTGGTGATAAGGTTTTGTTTGATAATTTGAATTTCTCTTTACCTCCAGCAGGAATTGTTGGTATAATTGGCCCCAACGGAGCGGGTAAAACTACTTTGTTCCGTTTAATTACCGGACAAGATCAACCAGATAGCGGAACTTTCAGGGTTGGAGATACTGTAAAATTAGGTTACGTAGATCAAAGTCATGATGACTTAGATGCTGAAAAATCTGTTTGGGAAAACATTACTGGTGGATTAGAGAGTATGCAATTAGGCAATAGAGTAACCAACTCTAGAGCGTATGTTTCTCGTTTTAACTTTAACGGTGCGGACCAACAAAAGAAAGTTGGTGTTTTATCTGGAGGAGAGAGAAACCGTGTGCATTTAGCCATCACTTTAAAAGAAGGTAGTAATGTTTTGTTACTGGATGAGCCAACAAACGATATTGACGTTAATACTTTAAGGGCTTTAGAAGAAGCTTTAGATGATTTTGGTGGTTGTGCTGTTGTTATTTCTCACGATAGGTGGTTTTTAGATCGTATTTGTACACATATTTTAGCCTTTGAAGGCGATTCGCAAGTTTACTTTTTTGAAGGTAATTATTCTGATTACGAAGAAAACAGAAAGAAACGTTTAGGTGATGTTGCTCCAAAAAGGATCAAATATAGAAAGATTGTTTAAAGGAAATGCCGCTGAAAAAGAGGGCACTGAAAACCTACCCATTAAAAAAGGGCTTATGAATTTTTTATTCCATAAGCCCTTTTCTTTGTGATATTCGCAATCTCCTAAATTTTATTTTGCAATTAGCCGATTCTAAGAGGCCTTATCTGCCGTTTTTTCTCAATGTTTAATACGACATTTTTTCACAAGGACTTTTTCAGTGCCCTCCTGAAAAAGCGGCATTTTTTATTACAGGCAATCTTTAATTATCTCACAAATAAGTTTTCAATCTAAACTTTAAAACTGTTTTTAATTGCTTTTGAATTTTCATTTTTTACTTTTATAAATATGAAAACTACCTTAATCATCATCACATTTTTAATTACGGCTTTTTCTGCAAAATCCCAAATATTAAACCCAGGTTTTGAACAGACAACACCTCAAAACAAGCCATTAATTTGGGGAATAAAACCACCTGCAAATTTCAGTTACACCTTAGATACAGTTGCAAAACACAGCGGTATTAATGCTTTAAAAATAACTGGAACACAAACATCAAAAACAGAATTTGTTCCTTTTTCACAAATCATAAATATTTCTGTTAACAGATTAGAAAACATTAAGCTAACAGCTTTTATTAAAACACAAGCGTTAAAAGGAAACGCTGCATTGTGGTGTCAAATTTGGGATAGAAACGATAAACAAATTGGTTTTCAAAACTCGGAAATGCAAGACTTATTTGTTAATGGAGATACGGATTGGAAGAAATACAATTTGGTGTTAAGCGTTGATACCAATGCTAAAAAACTTTTAATTGGCGGTTATGTAAGTGGCGATGGAACAGCTTGGTTTGATGATTTTAATTTGGAGCAATCGGCAAAAAGTGCTGAAGATGCTTCACAAATGGTAAGCAATTATGTTAAAGAATTTAAAACCATCGTAAAAACAAATTCTATTTATACAGATTCTTTAAATTGGGAGCAAATTGACAAAGATTTACAGCAATTGGCTAAAGGATTAAATACTATTAGTGAGGCAAAGGTTTTGACTGATTACATAATCAAACAGTTGAGGAAAGTTGGCGACAATCACTCATTTGTACAATCAAAAACCAATGCAGATAATTATACCCGTACAAACTCAAATCCGCTTAAACCTAAGGCCAAATTATTAGGAAGCAAAATAGGTTATATTTATGTCCCAGGATTTGCATCTACCAACAAAACAGTTTCTCTACAATTTACAGACACCATTCAAAATTTGATTAAAAATTTAGAACACAATAATCCTATAAAAAACTGGGTGGTTGATTTAAGAGATAATACAGGAGGAAATATGTACCCAATGATTGCTGGACTTGGACCGTTAATTGGTGACGGCACCTTAGGTTATTTTATAAAAGCTACCGTTAAAGAGGATATTAAAAATAGATGGTTCTATAAAAACGGAGCTACAGGAACTGGTAAAAATTCTATCATATTAAAATTAAAAAATTCTTATTTATTAAAGCATAAAGCTCCAAATGTGGCCGTATTAATTGGCAAAAAAACCAGTAGTAGCGGCGAAATGACCGCCATGTCTTTTATTGGCAAACCGAATTTAAAAACATTTGGACAAGCAACAGGTGGTTACACTACCGGAAATAGAATTTTTAGATTATCTAACGGTACTGCTTTAGTTTTAGCTACTTCTTTAACTGCCGACCGTAATAAAAAGCGTTACTTAAGCAGTATAATGCCAGATGTTGTGGTAGAGAAAACAAAAGATGATACTGATGCTGAATTAAAAGCAGCTGAAAATTGGTTGTTAAACAAGGACTGATTTGATTACAAAGTATGCAAATTCTTCTGGATTGTTTCTTTTAAATCATCCCTCACACCTACTTCATTGGCGTAATTGAGCCATTTCTTAATTTCACTATTAATATCATCTATAATTTTCTCTGCTTTTTTGATATTGTTAGCTTCGGCTATAGTTAACAAATCTTCTTTATTGATGTTCTTAAATTTGCCATTCACACTTAATGTTTGTTGGTTTACCCAAACGTTATTGGCATCAAAAGAATAACAAACATCATAAGCTGGTGCCAATTGCCATTTACCGCCCTGCTTCAACATAAAAGAAAAGTTTTTAGTATGGTCATCGCAATTGGTAGCCAAAACATTAAAAACCATTCTTTTAAACATTTGCTCGGCTTCTGGATAGCTTAAGCGTAACAATCGCATGGTTAAAAAAACTTGTTCGTAACTATAGCTTTGCAAATTATTATAATCAAAATGCTGAATACCGCATAAAGTTTGAATATGGTGTTTCGTATTATTCCCTTCTCTATCAAAACGTTTGGTCATAAAATGTGCCCTTGTGTTTTCTTCTAACAATTTACATTCAGACATTTCAATACCACAAGCAGTGGCCATTAAATAATAAGCATATTCTACCTTTCCCCAACCGCTACTTTCTCCAAATTGCGCATCATAAACTCCATCTAACTTAATTAACCAATGTTCAAAACCGTTAGGCACATTTGTTTGTCCAGACCGTACCTCGCCAGTTAAATGATTATAAGCAATTACCGCTTTTGGTCTTGCACCACCAGCAGAAGTTCCTATTTTTAAAATTTGGCTCAAAGCCGTTTCATCATCTTCACTTAAATTTGTATTAAAAGCCTCTTTATCTGTCAATAATCTTTGTGCAACCTCCACCAAACTATCTAATTGTATGGCAAAATTTTTTGTGTTTTCAGCAATTTGAGCAGGCCTAAACTCTAATGCGCCCATCGCCCTTGAACCTATAAAGCATAATTGCTCTACCGGGTTCATGCTATTTAATGCCCTTCCTTGTTGTGCCAGCCAAATATTTATCAATTGGTTACCGTACCTATCCGGCAAAACATCGGCTAATAAACCGGGTAAACCTTTAAAAGTATCAACCGTATTGTTTTTGTTTTTTCTTAATTCTGGGAAATTATAAATTCTTGCTCCGTTACCAATCGGCATTTTTATAGGCGCTAAATCCCATCCTTTTTTTAAAAAATCTGGTGCATACTCAAAACTTGCTAACTGTAATTGCGCATCCCATTTAACAGCACCAACCAACAAACCCCAAATTTTAACTTCTGCTATATCTACCATGATAATTCTTCGCTATCATTTAAAGTATTATTGATGATATTGCTTTTCTTAGATGCCCTTTTACGACTTTTCTTTTTCATTTTTGCGTAGGCAAGCGGACTTATTTCATCTGAAACCTCAAAATTATTAATCACATAAAGCAAATCTAAAACCCTTAAAACCCTAATAAAAGTATTTAAGCTTGTTTGCCCATCCTTTTCTAATAAACTTAAAGTAGAACGACTAATGCCCGCAGCTGCTGAAACATCATCCTGACTGCGGTTTTGTTTTACCCTATGGTGTTGCACAAACTTGCCCATTTGCGTGGTGATGGCTTTATCTGTTGAGGCTACTAAATTATTGTATGATTTATCATTCATAATGTGATTAAAATATATTTAATGTATGCTTTTACATTCAAATATACAATTTTAATTTATCAATATAAAAATGCATTAAATATCATTCAAAATACTAAGTAATATTATATTTTGAATTAAATATCATACAAAAAATGACTTAAGTATAATTAAAAAATATTTTTAGAATATTATAGTCATTTAATTAAATTGCGAAAAATAAAATCAAACATGACTTACATAGCCAAAGCCCAACGTTACCAAGAGATGCAATACCGACATTGCGGCAATAGCGGATTAAAATTACCTGCACTTTCTTTAGGTTTGTGGCATAACTTCGGCGATGTTGATGTTTATGAAAACTATAAAGCCATTTTAAAATTAGCCTTTGACAATGGAATTACCCATTTTGATTTGGCAAACAATTATGGTCCACCGGCAGGTTCGGCAGAAGAAAACTTTGGACGTATTTTACACCAAGATTTTAAGAATTACAGAGACGAGTTAGTTATTTCTACCAAAGCGGGTTATTACATGTGGGAAGGACCTTATGGGGATTGGGGATCAAAAAAATATTTAGTTTCTAGCCTAAACCAAAGTTTAAAGCGGATGAAATTAGATTATGTGGACATCTTTTACCACCACCGCCCCGACCCTGAAACACCTTTAGAAGAAACAATGGCGGCGTTGGATTTGGTGGTACGCCAAGGCAAAGCACTTTATGTAGGTTTAAGTAACTATAAAACTCCAGAGTTTGAAAAAGCGATAGCTATTTTAAAAGATTTAGGCACCCCTTGCATCATTCACCAACCTAAATACTCTATGTTTGAGCGCTGGGTAGAAGATAGTTTGTTAGATGCTTTAGAGAAGTACCAGGTGGGGTGCATCCCATTTTCTCCACTGGCACAAGGCTTATTAACCAATAAATACCTAAAAGGAATACCAGAAGATAGCCGCTTGGCAAAAGAACATGGTTTTTTGAATGCGGAGTATGCCACACCAGATAAAATTGAAAAGGTAAAAATCTTAAATACCATTGCCGAAGAAAGAGGACAAACTTTAGCTCAAATGGCAATAGCATGGTTATTAAAAGACGACAGGGTAACTTCTGTATTGGTTGGTGCAAGCAAACCCGCACAATTGGCAGATTCTTTAACAGCTTTAGACAATATTATTTTTGAGGAAAATGAGTTGAAAGAGATTGAGAGGATTTTGAGATAGGTTTAAGTTTTTTTTGAACATAATACATGATTTTAAAATTGGCGATATAATTTAGAATTCCTCCGCCGGCGGTGTATTAATACCTTATTTTTGTTGATGGCTTAAGCTTTTTGATAAATTACTAAACCAACTCTTTCAATATGATCTAATAAACCTGAGTTATTAATGTGTGATGAGATGCTTACATCAAAAGTATAAGGTAAATATAATTCATCTAAAGCTTCAACAACTTTAAATTGGGTATCTAAAACAAGATTTTCACCTTTTAAGGTAATATCGATATCGGAATATGTTTTAAAATCTCCCTTTGCTCTAGAACCATAAAGTAAAACTTGGTCAATATTTTCAATGACAGAAAAAACAGTTCTAATTTTATTCAAATCTATTTCAGATAAGCCAATTTCTTCTGCTTTACAATAGTTTTCCTTACTCACCATCTCTAATGCTTTCTATTTTAATTTCAAAATCTATCAATAGCGGATAATATAACTTCATAATATTACAAAAAATCTCATTTGCTGTTTCGGAGTTATAGGTATGAGATGATTCATTCCTACTTAAAATCATGTTCATCCAGTCTTGGGCGTTTGTAATTAAATTAACTTTGGCGGCAAATCTGGTTGCATCTTTACTCCCTCTTATTTCTTGGTTACCTTGATCTTTGGCAAAATCTTGCATTACCTTCCAAGCCAATTCGTGGGTAAACTCAAAACTTTGTATTAAACCTTGCTTAAGAATATCGGCAACATTTGATACCATCTCATCATCAATCTCGAACTCAAAATTTAAGTTTGGATACGTATTTTTAATATAATCAATATTATTATTGAGTTGATTTAAAGCTTTTTTATAATTGCTAAATCGTTGTTCCCATCTTAAATCTAAGTTCATGTATGCTGTTTTATTTTACTGCTATTTTTTTTTTAAAACCTGTTTAAATAAATTAAAAAATCGATTTATAAAACTAAAGATAATTTGTAAAAGCTTATTTACCGATACAGAACTTACTAAATATATTTTCCAATAAATCATCTGTAGTTACTGTACCTACTATTTCACCTAAGTAATGTAGCGCTTGTTTAATATCTAAAGCTAAAAAATCGGAGGTAACCGGATTATCTATTCCGCCTAAAACTCTGTTTAAAGCATCCTCTGTTTTTTGTAAAGCTTGTAAATGGCGAATGTTACTGATGATCACATCGTCGGAATTTAATGCATTTAAGTTTACTGCGTTTAAAAGTGCTGCTTCTAAAATTTCTAAATTACTTTTCTCTTTGGCAGAAATTTGCAAAATATCTTCATCAATTTCATAGTTAAGTTCATGTATATCTGACTTATTAGCTACTACAATTAAAGTGCTACTATTGGCAGAAATTACTTCTTTTAAATCGGCCAAAATCTCTTTTAACTCTGCTTCGTCTGTTTCTTTTGCATCAAATAAATACATCACAATTGCAGACGACTTAATCTTCTCAAAAGTGCGTTCCACTCCTTTTGCTTCAACAATATCTTGGGTTTCTCTAATCCCTGCTGTATCTATAAACCTAAAATTTATGCCCTTTATATTTATTTCGTCTTCAATGGTATCTCTGGTGGTTCCAGCAATCTCAGAAACTATGGCTCTTTCTTCATTTAATAATGCGTTTAATAAAGTAGATTTTCCTACATTTGGTTTACCCGCAATTACCACTGGCACACCGTTTTTAATTACATTACCTAAATTAAAAGATTGAATCAATTTGTAAATAATTTGGTGAATATTTAGGATTAATCTTTTCAAATCATCACGATTAGCAAACTCCACATCCTCCTCTCCAAAATCGAGCTCAAGTTCAATCATAGAGGCAAAGTGTATCAGTTGTTCTCTAAGTAATTTAAGCTCATTAGAAAAACCTCCACGCATTTGTTGCAAAGCTAATTGATGGGAGGCTTTAGAATTAGAAGCAATTAAATCTGCAACAGCTTCTGCCTGAGACAAATCTAAGCCTCCATTTAAAAAAGCCCTCAAGGTAAATTCGCCATGCTTGGCTAACCTTGCGCCCTGCTTTATAAAAAGTTTAATGATGGCATCAATAATATATTTTGAACCATGACAACTTACTTCTACCACGTTCTCTTTTGTGTACGATTTTGGGGCTACAAATAAGGAAACCAAAACCTCGTCAACAATATTTTCACCATCTCTAATAGTGCCAAAATGGATGGTATGAGAATCTTGAAGTTCTAGATTTTTACCTTTAAAAACCGAATTTATGATACTAATGGCTTGCGCACCAGATAAACGTATCACCCCAATTGCACCTATGCCATTTGGGGTTGCTAATGCTACAATTGTTTCTTCTTGATATAAATTCATACGTTGTAAAGGTAACAAAATGTGACGGTGATTTAACCTTATACAAGTTGCTATTTTAGCTATATTTGACAGCATAATATCACAATATTTAGGTCTTAAAAACTCAATTTTCATGAGTTTTCGAGTTTAACTTAAAAGAAATACTGTTTTTATTAAATTATTATTGAGTTACTTACATAGATTATATAAATTTTTAGTTAATGAAAAATATTACATTTATTGGATTAGGTAACATGGGTTTACCAATGGCGCAAAACTTAATTAATGCAGGTTATCATTTAAATGTTTACAACCGCACTACAGCAAAATCCGAAGGCTTAAAAGGTGATTTTAAAGTTTATGAAAATATTGCTGAAGCTTGTAAAGGGCAAGACGTTGTAATTACCATGTTGGCTAATGATGAAACTTTGTATGATGCTTGTTTAGGTAAAAACGGTTTTTTAGAAGTTTTAAATGAGGGCGCAATTCATATCAGTATGAGTACCATTTCTCCAGATGCTTCTAGAGATTTATTTGCAAAACATAAAGCTAAAGGGCAGCATTATTTAACTGCTCCTGTTTTTGGCAGACCTACCGCTGCCGCTGATGCAAAATTATTTATTTGTACTTCTGGAGAGGAGGAAATTAAAGAAAAAGTAAAACCTATTTTGGAAATAATGGGGCAAGCCATTTATGATTTTGGCAACGAACCTAGCGCAGCTAATGTAGTAAAGCTGACGGGTAATTTTATGATTATGGCAAGTATGGAAACCATGGCTGAGGCTTTTACATTAGCAGAAAAACAAGGTTTGGACAGAGAACAAGTGGCTAACTTTTTTGGCGAAACTGTTTTTAATGCCCCTATTTATAAAAACTACGGAACTTTAATTGCAAAAAAACAGTATCAGCCTGTTGGTTTTAAAGCCAGCTTAGGTTTTAAAGATGCTCGCCTAGCAAGTAAAATGGCATTAGATGCAGAAATGCCTGCTCCGCTTTTAAGCTTAGTTTATAACCGTTTGTTAAGTTCTTTAGCAAATGGTGGTGCAAATGCCGACTGGGTTGAAGGTATTGCTGGTGGTGTTTCTAAAGACGCTGGAATTTAATTATGTTAATGTATATAGGCCTAGCAATTGCCGTAATTGCTTTTTTTGTCTTGAGCTTTTTTAATAAAGCAGTTTTTGGAGGTAAAGCTGATGCCAAAGCTTTTACAGGCTTGACAAACTTTAAGGATGGTGTTTTTGTAAATCAGAAAATTACTGAGGTAATGAGTGCTGATGGGAATTTCTTTAAGGTCTTAAAGGAATGGATGAATAAAGCCCCAGATAATGAACCTAAACATATTTTACCAGTTGTTAAAACAGATTTAACTCAATTGCCAAACGATAGTATTGTTTGGTTCGGACACTCTTCTTACCTTTTACGTTTAGACGGTAAAAGTATTTTGGTTGATCCTGTTTTTAACAGAGCATCGCCTATAAAATTGTTTGGAAAACCCTTTGCTACAAGCTATCAGTACAGTGTTGATGATTTTGAAGATATTGATATTTTGGTGATTACGCATGACCATTACGACCATTTGGATTATGAAACGGTTAAAGCTTTGATTCCTAAAACTAAATGTATTATTACTTCTTTAGGTGTAGATGCGCATTTAAAAAGTTGGGGAGCAAACACAGAGCAGTTGAAAGTTTTAAATTGGCATGAAAGCGTGAATATTTTAGATTTAGATTTTACTTCTTTACCAGCAAGGCATTTTTCTGGTCGTAAGTTTAAACGTGGCGAAACTTTATGGAGTTCTTTTGCTTTAAAAACAGCTCATAAAAACATTTACCTTGGCGGCGATTCGGGATATGACAGTCATTTTAAAGAAATTGGAGAAAATTACGGTCCTTTTGATTTAGCCATTTTAGAGTGCGGACAGTATGGAAAATACTGGCCTAAAATACACCTATTTCCGCATGAGGTTTTACTGGCTTCAACAGATTTAAAAGCAAAAGTTTTATTACCAGTACATTGGGCTAAGTTCAGCCTATCTACTCACGGTTGGACAACATCAATTGATGAATTGATGGCTCACGCAAAAGCAAGTGATTATCCAGTTTGCACACCTCAGTTGGGAGCGGTTTTAGATTTGAATAATCCGGTTATTGGGGATTGTTGGTGGAAGGGTTGATTAACCTGTTTTGTCATTTCGAGGAACGAAGCAATCCGTTGTTTCTTTGCATAAACCTAAATTTTATAGAAGTGCTTTAATAAAGTTTTACCTCTGTAGGTTAGGGATTGCCACTCCGCTGAAAAATCGGATCTCAATGACACCTTTAGCATGTCATTACGAGGGACGAAGCAATCTCTTTATTCCGTTGCACTAACCGAAATCTGGTACTGCTTTAATAAAGTTTTACCTCTGTAGCTTAGAGATTGCAGCGGCTTGAAAAAAGCCTCGCAATGACACCGTTTATGTCATTGCGAGGAACAAAGCAATCTGTTTGTTTCTTTGCACTAACCGAAATTATGGCAGTGCTTTAATAAAGTTTTACCTCTGTAGGTTAGGGATTGTCGCGGCTTGAAAAAAGCCTCGCAATGACAGTTTATATTACATCTCATCAAACCAATCTAAACTTAAATCGTTCCAATCAGCATTCATAGAATTTATTAACTTTTCTTTATTCGCTCTCGAACCAGCCTTAATTTGCTTTTCTCTTTTAATAGCGTGTTCAATCAAATGATAATTTTCAAAATACACCAATTTATTGCAATTATAATTCGTTGCAAATTTTGAGCCTTTATCAAATTTATGCTCCCACATCCGTCTATTTAAATCGTTAGTTACACCAGTATAAATTACAGTATTGTTTTTATTAGTGATGAGGTAAACTGAATATGTGTCATAAGTTGATTGAAAATATAAATTTAAATATTAGGGGTTATTAAACAATTGAATTATACAATTTGAAACATTTGTTCATCACTAGGGACGAAGCAAACTGTTTATTCTTTAGTAAAAGCCTGTTTTCTGACAGTGATCTATCAAAGTTTTACCTCTGTAGCTTAGAGATTGCCGCGGCTTAAAAAAAGCGTCGCAATGACACGCAGTGATACTAGATTTTAAACGGCAATCACCAACTCCCCTTCTGTAGCTGCTTTAATATCTTCTATAGTAACACCTGGGGCTAATTCTATTAAATGGAAAGCTCCATCTTTTACTTCGTAAACGCCTAACTCGGTAACAATTTTTTTTACGCAATTAACACCTGTTAAAGGTAAACTGCAATTGGCAAGTAATTTAGATTCTCCTGCTTTATTCACTTGTTGCATGGCTACAATGATATTTTTTGCTGCTGCTACTAAATCCATAGCGCCACCCATTCCTTTTACCATTTTTCCTGGAATTTTCCAATTAGCAATATCTCCGTTTTGAGAAACCTCCATTGCGCCCAAAATGGTTAAATCTACTTTTCCTGCTCTAATCATCCCAAAACTCATTGCAGAATCGAAGAATGCTGAACCTGGCAAAGTAGTGATGGTTTGCTTTCCGGCATTAATCAAATCAGCATCCTCTTCCCCGTCAAAAGGAAAAGGCCCCATACCTAATAATCCGTTTTCAGATTGCAAAACCACATTTATCCCTTCTGGAATATAATTTGCAACCAAAGTTGGAATCCCAATTCCTAGGTTTACATACATTCCGTCTTTCACTTCTTTTGCTATTCTTTTAGCTATTCCGTTTTTATCTAACATTTTGGATTAACCTAAATTTTTACTGACTGAACCGTAAGCTGCTCTATCCTTTTTTCATAATCTTTACCTTCAAAAATTCGATGCACATAAATACCTGCAGTATGAATTTCATCAGGGTTTAACTCCCCTGGCTCAACTAAATGTTCAACCTCGGCAATGGTGATTTTACCAGCCATAGCCATTACCGGATTAAAATTACGAGCGGTTGCTTTAAAAACCAGGTTCCCCATGGTATCGCCTTTCCAAGCTTTTACAATTGCAAAATCGGCATCAAAAGCCATTTCTAACAAAAAGTCTTTTCCATTAAAGTTTCTGGTTTCTTTGCCTTCGGCAACTTCTGTACCTACACCTGCTGGGGTAAATATGGCTGGCATACCGTAACCAGCGGCCATACAACGGGTAGCTAAAGTTCCTTGAGGGATTAACTCTACATCTAACTCGCCGCTCAACAACTGTCTTTCAAACTCGGCATTTTCGCCTACGTAAGAAGAAATCATCTTTTTAACCTGACGGCTTTTAAGCATCAATCCTATCCCAAAATCATCAACCCCTGCGTTATTTGAAATACAAGTCAAATTTTTGGTGCCTTTTTTTACAATTGCAGTTATACAATTCTCCGGAATACCGCACAAACCAAAACCACCCAACATTATGGTATCGCCGTCCTTTATATCTTTAATGGCTGCATCTGCATTTGCTACTACTTTATTGATCATTATTTAGGGTTTTTACTAAGGTAAAAGATATAATCTCAAATAGAAAGTAAAATTACAGCTACTGTTTGGCACTTATCATCACAATTTTATCATCATTACCGTTTCCGGTGATAAAATAAACCTCGCCTTGTTTGCCAACACAAATTGCTCTCTTTCTACCAAATTCATTGGCATAAAAATCTTGCTGACTATCAATAGCGGTTTGTGTACTGTTTAATTTTAACTGAACAATTTTACTGGCTTTTAAGGTGGTTAATAATAGTGAATTTTTCCATTGAGGGATGGCATCGTTATTATAATAGGTTAAACCTGCGGTGGCAATAGTTGGTGTCCAATTAATTAAAGGCTCTGCAACGTTGTTTACTGCGCAAAATGCATTTTCAGAAGCATTATCGCAAAAACCTGCTACATTTGGCCATCCGTAATTTCTTCCGGGTTCAATCAAATTCACTTCGTCATCTGTATTTGGTCCATGTTCTGATGAAAATAGTTTATTTCCAACAAATGCTAAACCTTGCGAATTGCGATGTCCTAATGTATAAATATAGCTTCCTGCAAATGGATTATCAGCAGGGACTGAACCGTCTAAATTTAACCGTAGAATTTTGCCAGATAAGGAGTTCATATTTTGAGACAAAGAAGTATTTGCAGCGTCTCCAGTAGTCATTATTAATTTATTATCGGCACTAATTAGCAGCCTGCTTCCATTATGAATGTTGCTAGCGGTAATATCTTGAATAATAACGGTGGGGTTGCTTAAGGTATTATTAGTAAAAGTATAGCGCACTACCTTTTCTTTATAGCCGTTGCTAGCATTGTAGTTGTAAACCACATAAACAAAAGGCGATGTTTCAAAATTGGGATGAAGGACCATCCCTAACAAACCTCCCTCTCCGTTAGCCACCACATCTGCAATAGTAATAAGCGGTGTTATTTGTTTGGTAACAGGGTTTACCTTACTTATTTTACCGGCTCTTTCTGTAATCCATAATTGCTCATCTGGGCCAAAAATAATTTCCCAAGGTTGGATTAAACCCGATGCTATGATGGAGGTTTGTAACTCTACAGGTTCATTGCTCACTTGTGTTTCTGGTTTATTAGATTTTTTACAAGCTAACAAAGTCAAAAACACTAGGGTTAAAGTTAAATGTCTCATTTTAAAAAGGTTTTAAAAATTAACGTAATTTAACTTAAAATAGTTTTATCTCAAATATACATAGGTAATTCCATCTCCTCCTCTATCTACATGTTCGTCTTCCAATTTATCAACTTGAGGATAGTTTTTTAAATAGTTGCGAATCAGTTTGCGTAAAATGCCATCGCCTTTACCATGTATCACTTTAAAAGATGAAAAACCAAACATTACTGCTCTATCAAAATATCTTTCCAGTTCTGCCACAGCATCTTCCCCTCGTTTACCTCTCAAATCAATTTCTGGTGAAAAGCTCATGGCAGATTCCGAATAAGTAGATGTTCCAAAATTTTTAACTGCTTTTGGTACACTTTTGTTAGAAACTTTAATAACACGCTTTTTCTTAATCACAGATCGTAATTCGCCAAAAGCAACTATCAAATTGTCTTTTGCAATCTCTAAAACCTGAGCTAAGTTTTCGCTATCGGGCATTTTAACCCAATCGCCAACTTCAATTTCTTCGCTCTCTTTTTGTTGTTGTTTTGTTGGAGGCAAAGGCTTGGTTTCATTCTTTTTAAGCTCGGTATTTAAATTAGCTCTTAAAGTTTGGGTGGTTGCTTTATCAGCGTTAGCTTCTTTAATTTCCGAGATGGTGTTTTCAACTAACTTATTAGCGTTTTTAATAATTTGTTGTGCTTCTAACTTAGCTTCACGTATCAGATTTCGCTTATTTTCTTCGTAATAAGCTTTAAGTTTTTCGTTTTCTTCTAATAAAGATTTGTATTTGCTTTGTTGTTTATCCAAAGCAATTTTGCTATCAAACACCTCTTTTTTGTCCCGCTCTAAATCTACCAAAAGGGTATCAATTTTTCTTTGCTGTACGCTAATCTTACTTTTTGCTAAATCTATCAAATGTTTTGATAAACCTATTTTTTGCGCAATTTCAAAAGCATAAGAACTACCTGGTTTTCCCATTTCTAACATGTACATGGGTTGTAAATTTATGTTATCAAAAACCATGGAAGCGTTTTCTAAACCTGGGGCACTATTGGCAAATAATTTAAGGTTTGAGTAATGCGTGGTAATCATCCCGAAAGATTTTTTTTGATTCAATTGCTCCAACACCGCTTCGGCAATTGGGCCACCAAAAAGCGGATCGGTACCTGTACCAAATTCATCAATTAAGATTAAAGTTTTAGCAGAACTATGCTCTGTAAAATACTTCATTTTAGATAGATGTGCGCTATACGTACTTAAATCACTCTCAATAGATTGATCGTCGCCTATATCTGCAAAAAGCTGTTTAAAAACTCCAATTTCCGACTCAGCATCAGCAGGAATTAACAAACCTGCTTGTACCATTATCTGTAATAAACCTACCGTTTTCATGGCCACAGATTTACCCCCAGCGTTTGGGCCTGATACCAATAAAATTCTTACAGTTGGGTCTAAATGAACGTTTAAAGGCACTACAGGTTTACCACTTTCTTTATGGTTCAACAATAAAAGTGGGTGTTTAGCATTAATGAGTTTCAGCCTAGTTTCATTTACTAAAAGAGGCATATTTGCATCAATTTTTATAGCAAATAAAGCTTTGGCCCTCACAAAATCAAGCTTGGTTAAAAAGCCGTGGTAAGAAAATAAAATTGGCACATAAGGTCTTAACTGATTGGTTAATTCCGTTAAAATCCTGATGATTTCCCTACGTTTCTCGAACTCTAAATCCCTAATCTTATTATTTAAAGCAAAAACTTCTTCTGGTTCTATATAAACCGTTTGGCCAGATGCAGATTCATCGTGAACAAATCCTTTCAGTTTACGTTTGTTTTCTGCTAAAATAGGGATGCAAATTCTTCCATCTCGCATGGTTAAACTGCCATCTGCCACCCAATTATTGTTTTGTGCGTTCTTATAAATTTGGTCAATCTTTTTTAAGGCTTCCTGTTCTGCCTTGGCAATGGCTGTGGTAATTTCTGCCAATAACCTTGATGCATTTGGTTTCATTTTACCTTTAACATCAATTACAGCTTCAATGTGTCTTAATATATTTTTTTCTATAGGCAAATGCTCAAATAAAGCCTCCAAGTTTGGGTATAAACCGTTTCTATCTTCAAAATACTTAATTACAGCAAAAACAGTTTGTAAAGAACTATAAATTTGAAAAACCTCTTCGTCACTTAAAAAAGTGCCTTCAATCTTAGCTTTTTCGGCTAATTTTTTAATATCAAAAAAGCTCTGAATGGGTAAAGGCTGGTCATTTTCAATAATATTTTTAAACTCTGCTGTTTGCCTTAAAAATTTATTTATTTGATCATATTGGCTCATGAATTGGATTTTATCCACCATTCCCCGGCCCATCTCACTAATACAAAAACTTTTTATTAGGTTCTTAATATCATCAAACCCTAATTTTTGTAAACTATTGTACGGGTAAATCATCCTTAACGTTTTTAACTTTCTTTACTTTTTTAACTCTTTTTGGCTTAGGCTTTAAGGCTATTTCCCATTTGGTAATGCTATCTTCAACAAGTGTGTAAATAGCATGCATATTTTTCGGGTCTAAACTGTAATATTTTAAGCTATTTGTAAACTTTGCAGAATCTATTTTATGCTTTTTAAAAATATAATTATATCTGGTATGCGCTTGCATTTTTTGGGTATCTGGTTGGTAAACATGGTTTAAATAAGAGTCTGTAATTTCCATATCTACTAACACTTTAACCAGTTTTTGTTCATCCATCACATTTTTAGGTAACTCATTTTGATTACAGGATAAAATGCCTAAAGCAAGAACAAAAATGATTACTACATTCTTCATGATATTTTTTAAACGATGTTAAATAATTTTTATGTCTTTAATATGAACTTAAGATTCTAATTATAAGACAAGCATTTGTATTTTTGACAAATAAAAGGATAAAATTACGCATAAATGAGCATTACAGACAATATAAAATCATTAAAAAACGAAATTGAAGTTGCAGATGTGAAATTAGTGGCGGTTTCTAAAACCAAACCTAATGAAGATATTTTGGAAGCTTATGCAGCCGGACAAAGAATATTTGGTGAAAACCAAGTACAAGAAATGGTAGAAAAACATGAGCATTTACCAAAAGATATTGAGTGGCATTTAGTAGGGCATTTACAAAGTAATAAAGTAAAATATATAGCACCTTTTATCAGTTTAATTCATGGTGTGGATAGCTTGAAACTATTGGTTGAAATTAATAAACAAGCTATAAAGCACAACCGCGTAATTGACTGTTTGCTTCAAATTTATATTGCTGATGAAGAAACAAAATTTGGTTTGGGCTTTGATGAAGCCATTGAGCTTTTAGAAGCTCAGGAGTTTACCGAGTTGCAAAACGTAAGGATTGTTGGTTTAATGGGTATAGCTTCTAATGTTGAGAATCCGAAACAAATTAAAGAAGAGTTTTACGAGTTAAAAACCCTCTTTGATGGCATTAAGCTTAGTTATTTTAGAAAAGAAGATAGTTTTAAAGAACTTTCTATGGGTATGAGTGCCGATTATAAAAGTGCTATTGAGCAAGGTGCAACTTTGGTACGCATTGGAAGCGATATTTTTGGAAAAAGGGTTATCCCTCATTTAAAAAACGAAGAAAATTAAATGGGTATTTCTATAAGATTTGCAGTGCAAGAAGACTGCGAGCGAATGTTAGAGTTAATACATGAATTAGCTTTATATGAAAAAGCACCCGAAGAAGTTACCGTTTCTTTAGCTGATTTTATTGCAGCCGGTTTTGGTGATAAACCCGTATGGAAAGCTTTTGTTGCTGTTTGCGATGGCAACATTGAAGGTTTTGCTTTATATTATATTAGGTATTCTACCTGGAAAGGTTGCCGTTTATATTTAGAAGATTTTATAGTAACCGAAAAAATGCGTGGCCAAGGCATTGGTAAATTACTTTTTGAAAGAACCATTGAAGAAGCAAAAACCAATAATTACAAAGGCATGGTTTGGCAAGTTTTAGATTGGAACCAACCTGCTATTAACTTTTACAATAAATATGAAGCTTCTTTTGAAGACGGTTGGTTAAACGTTGCATTATCCGAAAAACAAATTCAAGCTTAAAAAATGAAGTATTTTTTTATTTTATTATTTTCTATCAGCTTTACAGCCTGCCAAAACACCAATAAGAATACCGATAAGGGATCTGCTAATAGCACACAAAATAACGATAGTTTATTTTATGAAATTATTGATTTTGAAAAAGTACCTGCCGATTTAAAAGACAAACCAGATAGCTTAAAAATTGCTTATGTTAAAGCATCATACCCTAAATTTAACGATAATGAAATTTCTTTAAATCTTTGGATTAAGAAACGCCTTGCTTCACAACCGATGGCAGAAAAACCAAGTTTAAATTTAGAGACTGCTGCAATTAATTTTTTGAAAGAATTTGAAGATTACAGAAAAGAATTTCCAGAATCTGCTGCTGGTTACGCTTGGGATCAAGATTTTACGGTTTTTAAACAAGATAGCCAACAAATAAATTTTATTTATACAACCTATGCTTATACTGCCGGTGCACATGGTTTAGCTACTATTTTATACCTTAATTGGGATAAAAAACTACAACAAGAAATAAAATTAGATGATTTATTGATTGCAGATTATAACAATAAACTAACTGCAATTGCAGAAAAAATATTTAGGAAAGATGAAGGTTTAACAGAAACTGAGCCTTTAGAAAGATATTTTTTTGAAAACCAAAAATTTGCTTTAAACCAAAACTTTCTGATTACTAATGAAGGTTTAAAGTTTTTATACAACCCTTACGAGATTAAATCTTACGCCGAAGGAACCACAGAATTATTAATTCCATACTCGGCAATTAAAGATTTAATTAAACCAAACAGCATCATTTCAAAATATACAAATTAAAAATGCAGGTATTTAAATTTGGAGGCGCATCTGTTAAAGATGCAGAAGAAATACAAAATTTAGGAGAGATTTTAAAGCTACAAAATGATAAAAATTTGCTGATTGTAGTTTCTGCAATGGGCAAAACAACCAATGCTTTAGAAAAACTTGCTAAAGGTTATTTTGATAAAACTGATGATATTGATGCTGTTTTTGAAGAGATAAAAAGCTATCATTTCAATATCATACACCAATTATTTGGAGATAAAAACCAAGCTGTTTATGATGATATAAACAATGCTTTTGTAGAAATTGAATGGATTTTAGAAGACGAACCTGTAGATGGTTTTGATTTCATTTACGACCAAATGGTTTCCATGGGCGAAATTATCTCAAGCAAAATTGTTGGTCATTATTTAAACAGTATTAATTTAAAAACGCAGTGGTTGGATGCTCGTTCTTACATTCAAACAGATAATATTTACCGAGAAGCTAAAATAGATTGGGATAAAACAACTCAACTTATCCAAAAAAATATTCCGCAAATACTAGAAAAAGGCTTTGCAATTACACAAGGTTTTATTGGTAATACTTCAGAAAACTTCACCACTACATTAGGGCGTGAAGGTTCTGACTTTAGTGCCGCTATTTTTGCCAATTGTTTAAATGCCCAAAGCGTAACCATTTGGAAAGATGTACCTGGAGTTTTAAATGCCGACCCAAAACTGTTTGAAGATTGTATAAAATTTGAAGAGCTTTCTTACACAGAAGCTATAGAAATGACTTATTACGGTGCAACTGTTATTCACCCAAAAACTATAAAGCCTTTACAAAACAAGCAAATTCCTTTATTTGTAAAGCCATTTTTAGCCCCAAAAGAAAGCGGAACAGTGATAAAAGAAGTGCAAATGAGCGGCTCCACTCCTATTATTATTGTAAAGAAAAATCAGTTATTGCTCACTTTAAACACCAAAGATTTATCTTTTATTACTGAAAAACATTTACAAAATATTTTCAAAGCTTTCGCCGATGTTTATATAAAAGTGAATATTTTACAGATCTCTGCTTTAAATTTTTCTGCTAGTTATGATCACCAAGATGATAAATTTAAGCTATTGATAAACCTGTTGACAGAAGAATTTGACATAAGGTATAATACTGGTTTAAAACTCATTACCATTAGACATGCTAATGAGCAAACCATTAAAAAACATATTTCTGGCGAAATTTATTTAGAACAAAGAAACCGTAATACTGCTCAGTTTATTTTAAAGGATGAATAAATTTAGCGACGAGAAAGTTCAGGATTTTATCCAAAAAAACTTAAAAACAGATTTACATAAACTCATTTTAAAAGGTTCGCCTTTTGAAGGCATCACTATACAAGAAATTGCCACGCAAATAGAAGGGAAAAATAAAACTGAGAAAAAATTACCTACTTGGTACAAAACTAAAAGCATTATTTTTCCTCCAAAATTAAATTTAGAGCAATCATCATCAGAAATTACTGCTGCTTATAAAGCTCAATTAATAAATAATGGGCCTTTATTAGATTTAACTGGCGGTTTTGGGGTTGATGATTATTATTTTGCTCACAAAGCTTCTGCTGTAACTTACTGTGAACTAAATTTAGAATTGTCTGAAATTGTAAAACACAATTTCGAAAAATTAGGCATCAAAAACATCAGTTTTAATGTTGGCGATAGCAAAGCAGTTTTATATCAGAAAACCAAATACGACACCATTTATGTTGACCCATCTAGAAGAGCAGAAACAGGGAGAGTTTTTTTATTAAAAGATTGTGAACCTAATGTTGTTGAAGACCAAAATATTTATTTAAAAAATGCAACTAAAGTAATTATAAAGGCTGCGCCAATGCTAGACGTACAAGCAGCTTTAAAAGATTTAAAAAATGTTAGCGAGGTACATGTAGTAAGCGTGAAAAATGAATGTAAAGAACTACTATTTATTTTAGAAGACAATAAAACCGAAGAGCCTACTATTTTTTGCGTTCTTTTAAACAAAGATCATCAACAGATTATACCTTTTAAATTTAGCGAAGAAAAAACAGCTAACCCAACAGCAAAACCTTTGTTAAATTACTTGTACGAGCCAGATGTCGCAATTTTAAAAGCTGGATTATTTAAATTGTTGACAACAAAATACGAAGTCAGTAAAATTCACCAGCACAGTCATTTATATACCTCAGATGAATTGGTTGATTTCCCCGGTAAGTCATTTAAAGTGATTAACAAATTTTTGTTTGACAATTTTAACGGTAAACAAGTGCCAAAACAAGTAAATGTGGTTTGCCGTAATTTTATTCTTAAACCTGATGAGCTTAAAAAAAAATTTAAACTAAAAGATGGTGGGAATAATTTCTTGTTTTTTACCACCAATTACAAAGAACAAAAAATAGTAATATTAGCAGAAAAAACATAAAAAAAACAAAACATGAATTTAAAAACAGCAATTGGGCAATTTAGGTTAACATGCCTATTAGAAGGTTTAAGCTTATTAATTTTACTATTTATAGCAATGCCGTTAAAATATTATTTTGATTATCCTATTGTTGTGAAAATTGTAGGGGCAGCACATGGTGGTTTATTTGTTTTGTATATAATTTACACCCTGTTTTTTGCTATTAAGTTAAGTTGGGGCGTTAAAATGATTTTGCTAGTTTCTTTGGCTAGTTTTATCCCTTTCGGGACTTTTTATGTAGATAAAAAAGTTTTAGCTAAAATAGATTAAACAGATTGGATAGGGAATTTATAAAAGGTTGAATAGGTTGATTTTTTTTGCTTAAAACTTCAACAAAACTTCAAACACATTTTCCTCTTTATCTGGGTTGTAGTAATAATGAAACTCGTCTGAACATTGTTTTATAATCATTAAACCAAAATTTTCTGGTATTTCACTAATATTTAGGTAATCAATTTCTGGTGGTTCTAAAAACTCTACCAAATGCTCGCTTTTTAAGGTAACCCCCAACTGGTAATTATTACCTAAAAGTGCTTGTATGGTAGTAGGTTCTTTAAAGTTTACTAACGGAAAATGATAATGCTCATCGGTATCAAAATCTTTAAAGGTAAATCTCGAACCTCCATCTCTTTTTCTAATCGTTAATTCGTTATTAGTATAATGTAATTCTAAAAAAGAAGTTATTTTACAATGCTTCATCGCATTGGTTAACAACTCCATAATCACTAATTTAAACTTAGCAACTCGCTTAAAATCATTGGCCAAAGGAGAAAAATCACTTATAAAATTACAGCAAGTTTCTATAATAATTTTATAGCTACTTACTTGTGCTGGAATTTCTAAAGTTAAAATTTGTGACTTTTGAACCATTATTTTAAAATGTTTAGGGCTTCATCTAAACTGTCGTATATTTTAAAAACTTTATCAAGTCTGGTTAATTCAAAAAGTGCCATTACATCACTATTAATTTTAACTAAAGCCATTTCACCACCTTTAGATAGTACGTTTTTTAGGCCCGCCACCAATGCGCCAATAAAAGAACTATCCATATATTCTATCTTAGTCATATCTATCACTAATTTTGGTGGCGTAAGTGTAGAGGCTTCATAAATAAAGTTTTTAAACACGTCTGATTGGTTTAAGCTTGCTTCAGATACATTTATCGTTACAACAACAATATCATTTATTATTTCTTTTTTGTAATCCATTATTTTATTCTTTTAATTTCTATTAAGCTACAATCATCAACTTGATATTTTTGATCGTTAAAAATACTTTCTGTAATACCTGTAAAGGATATATCTTGAGATAAGTGAAGTTCTAATTGTTCTATAAATAATCCTATATCCGTTTTCTTTACCCCTTTTGATTCAAAATCAATAGCACCGTCTGACAGTAAAAATAATTTATCTTCTATCTCAACATTAATTTGCTGTTCGCTAAAATTTCCATCTTTAAAAAAGCCTAATAATAAGCCTTTAGATTTTATTTGTGTTATCTTTTTAGCTGCTGCTTCATATTTTAAAATTGGCAAATCACTAGCTCCAGAATAGGTGATAAAATTTTCTTGGTTATCTATTAAAACAAGGCTAAGTGTTGAGTATATGTCATCTAAAAATTCATCAACATGTATTACACGGTTTATCTTTTGCATAATTTGCGATACAGATAAAGTGCCGTCAAAAACGCATAACCTAATTGCAGACCTTATGTAACTTAAAAACGTAAAAGAAAAAAACCAAGCTCCCCATTTTTTACCCATTACATCACCTAAAACCACAAAAGTATATCTGTCATCTATTTTAATAAAATCAATAAAATCTCCTCCGGGGTGGTTCTGGTAACTTTTATGAAATACGTTAACTTCAAAATTTTTCAGTTTTAATAATTTATCCGGAACGCTTTTTAAGTTTAACCTATCGGCAACTAGCTTTAATTCATTGATAGATTTTTCCTTTTGCTCAACAACAGTGGTTAAAATATTTTTTATTTTAGAAACTAATTGTTCAACTGGGGTATTCTTATCTACATAATCTATTGCTTTTAAAGCTAAACCTCTTTCTATTAATACTTCTTTGTTGTGCGATGTATGAAATAAGAATGGTATTTTTCTCAGCTTTTCATCTTTAAGAAGCTCTTCCCTAAAATCAAAGCCATCTCTTTCAGGCATTTCAATATCAGAAATTATTAAATCGAAGCCGTCGTTTTCTAAAATATATAGCGCTTCATCTACGGTTTCAGCAATGTGAACAATAAAATCGTTATTTTGTAACAACCTTTGCATCAGCTTTAACTGAAAAGATTCGTCATCTACTAAAAGGATTTTTTTTCCCACTTAAATATTATTGGTTTGCGAATTTAAAGTACGACTTTATTATCATATAAACGCCAGTTAAAACAATAATTAGTGATATTAAATCCATTAAAGTAAAACCATCATTTGTAGTAAAATGGAAAATAGTAAACATTTCAAAATAAGGTGGAGCAGGTAAAATAATCATCGCAAAACCTAAAGTAAGCATCACAAAACCTATACAAACCGGAATAATCATTTCTACAAATCTTTTAACTTTTACAGATTTAGCTACTTTAGTGTCAATAAAATTACTTTTTAAAATTAATTCAATCTTGTCTAATTTTTCTAATCTTGATAATGCATCATCCACTTTATCAAACTCATTTAAAAGCTCAGCCTCACTTAGTTTATTGTCTATTGCGTTGTTAAACTTAGATTGTATCGTTTTGATGTTTTGAGAATCGATATTGCTGTTGTTTAATATATTAATAAACTCGTTTAGTTTATTTTCAACACTAGTATCCTTAGCATTCTCTAAGCTTAGCGAATTTTCCATCTTACCAATTTTATTATTTTGTTTTAACAATTTGTATTAATTTGGGGTCTTAATAATTTTTAATGGATTTAGTATCAATTATTACTGTCAACTTTAATCAGCCACAAGCCACAATAGAACTGCTAAACGCTTTAAAAAAACATGACAGTTTTAACTTTGAATTGATATTAGTGGACAATGCAAGTGATGAAAATCACGAAGCAACATTCAAGAATATTTTCCCAAGTCTTACCTTTATTCGTTCAAAAGTGAATTTAGGTTTCGCTGGAGGTAATAATTTAGGGATAAATGTTGCAAAAGGTAATTACATATTCTTGTTAAACAACGATACTGAGATTCCGAACAACTGTCTTTCTACCTTAGTTGCGCAATTTGAAGAGGATAAAAATATAGGACTTTTATCTCCTTTAATTCTTTACTATGATGATAAAAGCATCATTCAATACGCCGGATACACCCCTTTAAACTATCTAACAGCTAGAAATGCGCAAATTGGACAATACGAGAAAAATATTGGACAGTATGGTCATATCACCAATGAAACTGGCTTTTGCCATGGCGCTGCTGTGATGTGTAGAAAAGAAGATTTAGAAAAAGCAGGCTTAATGGACGAAAATTATTTTTTATATTATGAAGAGTTAGATTGGTGCGAAAAGTTTAAAAAAATTGGAAAAACCATCAATTTTACGGGCAAAACTTTTATTTATCATAAAGAATCTATTTCTGTAGGGAAAGAAAGTGCTATAAAAACCTACTTTATAACACGTAACAGAATGTTGTTCATTAGAAAAAACACCAGTTTTTTAAACACTTTATTTTTTAGCATCTATTATATTTTTATAGCTTGCCCTAAATTGATTTTAAGCAATCTATTAAAAGGAAAATCAGCTTTAGCAGTTTGGGTAGTAAAAGCTATTGTTTGGAATTTAACACATCAAAAAAACAGTAAAAACTTAGGCTTTAAAATAAAATAATGATTGTACTTTTTTGGGTTTGCCTATTTATTATATTTTACACCTTTTTTGGTTATGGTATATTTTTATACTTTATTATAAAACTGAAAAGAGTTTTTAAAAAACCTTATCAGTTTAGCCTTAATGCTAATTTACCAACAGTCTCTTTATTAATTGCTGCTTTTAACGAAGAAGATATTATTGAAGAGAAGATAAAAAACTGTTTAGAATTAGCTTATCCAAAAGATAAACTAAAAATCATTTTTATAACCGATGGCTCGTCTGATAAAACTGCAGAAATTGTCGCTAAAAATAGCCAAGTTGAATTGCTACATGAAAACATAAGAGCTGGTAAAATGGCCGCAATTAAAAGAGCAATCCCGTTAATAACAAGTGAGGTTATTGTTTTTACAGATGCCAATACATTTTTAAACCCAACAGCAATTAACGAATTGGTTAAGCATTACCAAAACCCAAAAGTTGGTGCCGTTGCTGGCGAAAAAAGAATTTATGTAGCCCAACAAGCAGATGCCAGTGCAGCTGGAGAGGGTTTTTATTGGAAATATGAATCAACATTAAAAAAATGGGATTACGAATTATACTCTAACGTTGGCGCAGCAGGCGAACTATTTAGTATTAAAACAAACTTGTACCAACCTATAGAAAGCGATACCATTGTTGATGACCACATGATAGCTATGCGAATTGCAGAGAAAGGTTACATTATTGCTTATGAGCCAAATGCCTATGCTTTAGAAACTTCATCAGCAAACACAAAAGAAGAACTAAAACGCAAAATCAGAATTGCAGCAGGGGGAATACAATCAATTTTTAGATTAAAAAAATCAGCAAATCCGTTTCACAATCCAATACTTACCTTCCAATACATTAGCCATAGAGTATTAAGATGGACCATTACACCTTGGTTAATGGTATTTGTGTTTTTGCTAAATATTATAATTTATTTAAGCTACCCTAATTTAGTGTTGTACCAAATAGTTTTATTGCTTCAATCTGCATTTTATTTAGCAGCAATTTTAGGAAGTATTTTAGAGTCAAAATCAATAAAAATTAAAATACTTTTTATCCCTTTTTATTTCTGTATGATGAATTATGCTACCATATTAGGTACTTTCAGATATTTTAAGGGCAAACAATCTGCCGCTTGGGAAAAATCTAAACGTAAGTAGTTTACTATAACAATTACCGTAAAGTAGCTAAATTAGATATTTAAAAAGAATCGTTTTCTAAAACTACCTTTACAAAATATTTGGCTTACGTTTTGTAATCGTCTGCTCAAACAAACATTAATCTGTATTTATGAAATTTGAAATTAGTGCACAGTTAAAGTATTATACCTATTCTAATGGCTGTATCATTTTAAATATTAAAGCGCTAAAGGATAGCAAGCAAAAGGTAATCAAAGAATTTTTTACCACTTCTACAGATATAAAAATTAAAGATTATAAAGAACTTTCTTCAAGAAATAGGTTAACCAACCTTAAAATTGTTGCTGGCCAAGATTTAGAGATTAACTATAATGCTTTGGTTGATAATAATTTTGAGTTGATGGATATCAAAAAAGTGGCAGATTTAAATTTATCTAAAATAAGTCCCGAATTACTTAAATACATGCATCCAAGCAGGTATTGCCAATCGGATAAATTATACCGCTTAGCTAACAATAAGTTTGGAAAAAAAACTGATAATTTTGAAAAAGTAACGGCTTTAACACAATGGATTTATAAAAACGTAGAATACCTTAGTGGATCTACTAATTCACAAACATCTGCTTATGATACTGTTACAGAACAAGCGGGAGTTTGCCGAGATTTTGCGCATTTAGGAATTGCACTCTGTAGGGCATTAACTATACCCGCAAGATATTTTACTGGGTATGCCTACCAATTATTCCCACAAGATTTTCATGCTTGTTTTGAAGCCTACATTAATGGTAAATGGTTGCTTTTTGATGCTACAAGGTTAGTACCTCTAAATGGTTTAGTTAAAATTGCACATGGCAGAGATGCCGCAGATGCCGCTGTTGCTAATATTTTTGGGGAGGTTAATTTTATGTTTAGCAGTGTAAATTGCCAGTTGGCAGAGGATGAATTTATTCCATTTATCCCAGACAATTTAAGCAGAAAAGCTATTTCTTACTTATAAATAAAAAGGAGTTCTAAAAATTCACCACATCTAAAATATTAGCGTAAGTATTTGATCTAATGATATTAAAATCATTTTTTGCAAACCATTTAACTTCTGTAATACCTTCTTCTGTTTGTGGTATTAATTTTTGATTTGCCTTGGCTTCCATTGCATACCAATGAGAAATTTTTAAAACCATTTTACCTTTTATTTCATAAACGTGGTAGGTTTTAAGTAATTTATTTCCAAGTTTTTTAATTTTTATACCACACTCTTCCTCTACTTCTCTTACAGCAGCATCTTTTTTCTTTTCATTAAGCTCTAGTTTACCTTTTGGTAAATCCCACTTTCCTAAACGTTTTATAAAAAGATACTTTCCCTTCTCATTTTTCACTAACCCACCAGCTGCTTCTATAATTCTAATATTTTTTTTAATGAGCTTAAAAACAGATTTTGCGTCATCTGTAGTGATATAAAATAAAGAGATTGGATTTTGAGCCAAAGCATTATAAAATCTATCAAACTCAAACCCATTAGCATCTATTAACTGATAATTATTTGCATCCGCAGGAATTGCATCTGTAATAATTAAAGATTTTTCATTAATATAAATGTTGAAATTTTTATTATTTGTCAATTTCTTCCTTTTTTAGTTTTGCATTTTTTATCAATAAAAAACCAAAACGAATGTTAGTTTACTGATAAACAGCGTTATTAATCAATTTCTTTTAAACTTAAATTTGTTTAATTAACGCATAGTAAATAAAGTGATTACTTTATAAAGAAGCAAATCTATATCTAAAATATTGAAAGAATTTATTCAAATAACAAGTGTAAAAATTGCGGTAAAATTTTAAAGGTATCTTATGTAGATATTTTTATTTTCTTCTATTTTATTTTCAAAAATCTTAACCAATTTCCATTAACCGCTTAATTTAAAGTAAAAAATAGCTTTCATAATTAAAATTATTTTAGCTTATTATTTATTGGAAACGCTTTTCATTTTTAATTATAGTTTAAATAATTGATTTACAGAATGTGGGAAAATAAAGGTTGTTTCAACTTTAATAAATTTGTTTCTTTGCGCCAAGAAAGAAGGGAATAATAATTTACTTAACCCCTATATTTCTGCATCAAAATTATTTTTTCAATTAATTTGATGTTTAGCTAATTATTCAACATTATTTTATTTTGCGTTATGTACAACAAAAGTGAGATTGAACAGAAAGTTGCAGAGTTTTTGTTGCAAATTAAAGCAATTAAATTGCAGCCAAATACTCCTTTTACTTGGGCTTCCGGTTGGAAATCTCCTATCTATTGCGATAATAGGATAACCCTCTCTCATCCATCAATAAGAACTTATATCAGACAAAAACTTTCTGAACTGATACAAGAAGAATACGGATCTGTTAGTGTGGTGGCAGGTGTTGCAACTGCAGGGATACCACAAGGTGCTTTGGTAGCTCAAGAATTAGGTTTACCTTTTATATATGTAAGAGCTAAAGCTAAAGAACATGGCACACAAAGCTTAATAGAAGGTGAAATTAATCCTGGGCAACGTGTTGTTGTAGTTGAAGATTTAATTTCGACCGGAAAAAGTAGCATACAAGCAATAAATGCTTTACGAGAGGCTGGTTATGAGGTTGCTGGTTTAGTAGCTATTTTCTCTTACGGTTTTGATATAGCAACAGAAAATTTTGCTGAAGCTAAATGCAGATTTTCAACATTATCAAACTACAGTGCCTTAATTGATTACGCTTCAGAGCATCATTTTATACAAAACAACGATATTGATTTATTGAGTGATTGGAGAAAAAATCCATCTACTTGGGGTAAATAATTAAGCTATGACAAAATTTGAAAGTATTATTAGCATTGCACAGCCATTAGATAAAGTTTACGGTTTTTTAAGTGATTTAAACAATCACCAGCAATTAATGCCAGAAAATATTTACAATTGGAGCAGTACAACAGACGAAGCAAAATTTACCATTCAAAACATGGCGAAATTGGCTTTGAAAGTAAATGCCAGAATTGAAAATGCTGAAATCTTAATAACACCCTCTGAAGAAGCTCCTTTTGCTTTAGAAATGAAATGGCTTGTTGCAGCAGATGGTGCTGGAACTACTGCAAAACTAATTGTTTCTGCAGAATTAAACATGATGATGAAAATGTTAGCTAGTGGACCTTTACAAAAATTAGTTGACCACCAAACCACTGCTTTAGCTAAAGCATTAGCATAAATGAAATGGGGATTAAGATTTTTTGGAATAGCTGATATTCTAACTTTCTTAATCCTCATTCAATCAAAATTCAACTTCCTCCTTGCTACTTTCTCATTACCTTTTTCTGCAGCTCAAAAAGTGGGTGCTATTTGGGAATTAATAGTCCTTTCACTATTCTTATTCACTGGAATATCATTTTTAAAATCCCCGAAAGACGGATTGTTATGGAGTTTTATCCTAATTCCATTTAGAATTATTTTCCTCTATTTCAGTTTCGATTTTTTCAGTTATATAGCCTTTTTTATGGGGTTTATAAATTTGGTTTCTACGGCTAGCTTTCAAAATATTTGGTTTTATGTATTGATAGGTTTAGAAATTGTACGATATTCCATTTCTGCTTATTGCTATGTTCAATTAAGTCAACTATAATTCTTAAGAAATTAAATTCATATTAAGTACTTAATAACGTACCTAATTATTAACTTCGTGAAAATTAAAATTATGAAAGTAGTTAATTATACTGATCTCAGACTAAATCTAAAAAAATGGATGGACTTAGTAGTTAATGATGTTGAAGAACTCATTATTAAAAGAAAAGACAATAAAGATTTAGTTCTTATCCCTTTAGATGAATACAATTCTTTAAAAGAAACTAGCTATTTGCTTTCCGGAAAAAACAGGGATATTTTAATTCAATCCTTAAAAGAAGCAAAAGATGCCCAAACACTAGAGAAGCAAATTATTGAAGAGTGAAAATAATTTGGACCAAAACTGCTTGGGAAGATTATATTTTCTGGCAGACAACCGATAAGCAAAAACTAAAAAGAATTAACGAGTTAATAAAACACACTTGGAGAGATCCTTTTAAAGGAATTGGAAATCCCGAACCTTTGAAACATGACTTGCAAGGTTATTGGTCGAGAAGAATAGATGGTGAACATAGATTAGTTTATTCTTTTGAGGATAATATACTGTTGATTATAGCTTGTAGGTATTATTATTAACCGAATTGTAATTCGGAAATTTTAGCAGTAAAATTTAAAAAATACAGACATATTGTCGTTGTCTTTCAAGTATTTATGACATTAATCACTTTTAGTAAGTAAACCTGTCTTTGGTTTTATATTTGTTAACTCTGAATAGAGGAACAAAACTATGAACTTTAACAATTTCACTATTAAAGCACAAGAAGCAGTACAAAAAGCTTCTGAAATCACCACAGGATTTCAACAACAAGCCATAGAAAATGCTCATATTTTAAAAGCATTATTATCTGTTGATGAAAATGTAGTTGGTTATATTTTAAAGAAATTAAATGTAAACATTAATCGTTTAAATCAATCTTTAGATGAACAAATTAATAGCTATCCAAAAGTAAGCGGTAATAATGTTTATTTATCAAATGCTGGAAATTCAACGTTACAAAAAGCACAATCTTATTTAAAAGAATTTAAAGATGAATTTGTATCTGTAGAACATATTCTTTTAGGGATTTTAGCAGCTAATGATAAAACATCGGCTTTGCTTAAAGACCAAGGCGTTATTGAAAAAGATTTAAAGAAGGCTATTGCAGATTTGCGTGGAAACTCAAAAGTGACCGACCAAAATGCAGAAGCTACTTACAACGCTTTAAATAAATATGCCAGAAATCTGAATGACTATGCCGAATCTGGCAAACTTGACCCCGTAATTGGTAGGGATGAAGAAATAAGAAGGGTAATTCAAATTTTATCTAGAAGAACAAAAAACAATCCTATTTTAATTGGTGAACCGGGCGTTGGTAAAACTGCCATTGCAGAAGGAATTGCTTTCAGAATTATTAAAGGCGATGTACCAGAAAACCTTAAATCAAAAATTGTTTACTCTTTAGATATGGGTGCTTTAATTGCTGGTGCAAAATACAAAGGCGAGTTTGAAGAGCGTTTAAAGGCGGTTGTAAAAGAAGTTGGAGATAGCGACGGAGAACTTATCTTATTTATAGATGAGATACACACTTTAGTTGGTGCAGGTGGCGGAGAAGGTGCTATGGATGCTGCAAACATTTTAAAACCAGCTTTAGCAAGGGGTGAATTAAGAGCAATTGGTGCCACCACCTTAAATGAATATCAAAAATATTTAGAAAAAGACAAGGCTTTAGAGCGCAGGTTTCAGAAAGTGATGGTTGAAGAACCTGATACCGCAGATGCCATCTCTATTTTACGTGGTTTAAAAGAACGTTACGAAACTCACCATAAAGTACGCATAAAAGACGAAGCTATTATTGCTGCTGTAGAGCTTTCTCAACGTTACATTTCTGATCGTTTTTTACCCGATAAGGCCATCGATTTAATGGATGAAGCAGCATCTAAGCTTCGCATGGAAATGGATTCGGTGCCAGAAGTAGTTGACGAGTTGGATAGAAAAATTATGCAATTGGAGATTGAGCGTGAAGCTATTAAACGCGAAAAAGATGAGCGTAAAGTAGGCGATTTATCGCAAGAAATAGCCAACTTAACATCAGAACGTGATGAATTAAGAGCCAAATGGCAAGGCGAAAAAGATTTGGTGGATGCTTTAAATACCAAAATTGAATCT
This sequence comes from Pedobacter alpinus, assembly GCF_042684645.1. Taxonomy (NCBI): domain Bacteria; kingdom Pseudomonadati; phylum Bacteroidota; class Sphingobacteriia; order Sphingobacteriales; family Sphingobacteriaceae; genus Pedobacter; species Pedobacter alpinus. Next base: position 203,802 of record NZ_JBHULV010000052.1, on the reverse strand, counting down.
ATTGAAGATTTAAAACTAGAGGCAGAACAAGCGGAAAGAGCTGGGGATTATGGTAAAGTTGCCGAAATTAGATACGGAAGAATTAAAGAAACTCAGGAACAAGTAGAGCAGCTTAAATCTGAATTAGAGAATAAAAATTCTGATCATAGAATGCTAAAAGAGGAAGTAACATCAGAAGATATTGCTGGTGTTGTTGCCCGTTGGACAGGTATTCCAGTTAATAAATTAGTAGCGAGCGAACGCGAAAAATTATTGACTTTAGAGGCCGAACTTCACAAACGTGTTGCTGGGCAACATGAAGCAATTGAAGCTTTATCTGATGCAATTAGACGTTCTAGAGCGGGCTTAAGCGACCAAAAAAAACCATTAGGCTCTTTTATTTTTTTAGGCACAACTGGTGTTGGTAAAACAGAACTTGCAAAAGCTTTAGCCGAGTTTTTATTTAACGATGAGCACAGCATGGTACGTATTGACATGAGCGAGTACCAAGAAAGACATGCTGTAAGTAGGTTAATTGGTGCGCCTCCGGGTTATGTAGGTTATGATGAAGGTGGACAATTAACGGAAGCGGTACGTAGAAAACCATATTCAGTAATTTTATTAGATGAGATTGAAAAAGCTCATCCAGATGTTTTTAATATTTTACTTCAAGTTTTGGATGACGGTCGTTTAACCGATAATAAAGGGCGAGTAGTGAATTTTAAAAACACCATTATCATAATGACATCTAATATAGGTTCGCATTTGATACAAGAAAACTTTAGCCTTTTAGTTGATGAGAATAGAGATGAAGTAATTGCTAAAACCAAAAATGAAGTTTTTGAATTATTGAAAAAATCTATCCGTCCGGAGTTTTTAAACCGAATTGATGAAGTAATTATGTTTACTCCGTTAAACCGAGATGAAATTAGAGATATTGTAGAATTGCAATTTGCAGGTGTGCAAAAATCTTTAGCAGAAATGGGGGTAACAATTGAAGCCTCAACAGCAGCTTTAGATTGGTTAGCAGAGTTAGGCTACGACCCTCAGTTTGGTGCCCGCCCCTTAAAAAGAGTGGTGCAAAAAAGAATTTTAAATGAATTATCTAAACAAATTTTGGCAGGAACTGTGGACAGAGATAGCAAAATAAAATTAGATGTTTTTGATAAAAACTTTGTTTTTATGAATGAAGGATAAACCAGACATAACTTAAGACCAACCCTATAAAAAAGCGAGTCAAACCTAATAATGATGACTTGCTTTTTTATAGTGCTTATTTTACAAATCTTTTATCATTTCAAAATCAATTCCGTATTTGGAAAATAAGTCTACCACTTTTTCATCGTTTTGATATTTAATATAAATATCCTTTACTGTTTCTAAATTTTCGAGCTTTAATCCCTTAGATAGTGCTATACTCAAATTCAAATAAAATTCACTCATTTTACCTTGAGCCTCATTAATTTCAGATAATGTTGACCAGTAAACTGGATGTTCATTGTTAATTTCAAGTGCTTTATAAATATCATCATAAGCATTATCCCATTCGGCTATCGTACGAAAATAGTCAGCTCGACTGTTAAGTAAATCTGCATCTGCTAAATTAAACTCATCTAGAATTAAATCATAAATTGCTTTTGCATCATCCTGACGCCCCTTTCGCCTAAGAATCACGCTCTTGGTCTTGTAAGCATGTAGCGAAATGGCACCAGGTTCTAAGTTAATCTGCTCATCAACATATTTTAACGCCTCATCTACATTATTTAATGCAAGATACATTACAGCTATATTACTTCGTACCATTGCCCCGAACTCACCGTTTTTATTTTCTATTTCTAATAATAAGAATTGCTGTTTTAAGGCTTCCTCGTAATTCTTTAAGGCATAATTTATCAAACTACTTGAAAGTATGTAATTAGCATTATCTGGTTCCAATTCTAATGCCTTTTTAATGTGCTTTAGTTTAATTAGACTGTCATTAGCTTGTGTAGATTTCACATACTCACCTTCCGCTTTTTTTGAATTTTCAAGTTTGGTCAATTCCTTTTCAGATAATAAATCTGAAGTTAATAATTTGAATAGCTTTAAATAATCATTAGAAATAGATACTCCTTTTTCTTCAAGGGAATAACCGATTAATTGTCTTTCTTTTTCTTCTAGTCTTCTATCAGTATGAATTACATTAATCACAAAATCATTTAGCCCTATTTCAGTTTTAATAGAAGTTGTTAGTTCCGAAAGAATACGTTCTTTCTTCGATTTATCTTCCTGACTATCAGTATATGGCAAACGTGTGAGTACGAAATTAAGTTTTGGAACTTTACCAAATAAGGCTGCGTCTTTACTCAGTAAATTCTTAATGATCATTTTCGAGCCAAAGATATTCTCTTCATTATTTACCGCAAGAATAACAACCTCATCAGCAAAGAGTCGTAAAGTTATACCAGAAATATCTGTGATTCCAGTTCTAGAATCAATTAACAAAAAATCAGGCTTTATTTCTGTCACTATCTTATGCTTTAAATCTAAAAAGAATTGAATTCCATTAGATTCTTCCCCGTAAAACATATCAGACCAAGAAATCATAGAAAGCTTTTTCCAATACTCATTATCATAAATATTCCCAGCCGGAATTAAGTCAATGCTAGCAAAAGTACGATTATATGGATGAAGCTTATATTTATAGGGCAAGATACTATTAGCTATGGCACCATTAACACTATAATCATAAACATAATCTACTATACCTTGTTTAAATTCTGGAAGTATATAATCGTTATTAAACTTAAACTGCAAACCTGGCGCATCTAAATCAAAATCGATAATACAAACCTTTTTATTCAATTCTGATAATCTACGAGCTATGTTACTTAAAGCAAGCGACCTACCAACTCCACCTTTATAAGAGTAAAATGTTATCGTTTTCATATTATGAAATTAATAATGACCCTCTATTTTTCACTTTTAAAACTTCTTGTTCAACAGCCTCCTCTGTGATTTCATCACCAAAAGAAAAAACAGATTCCTTATCTATTGATATAATTGTTTTTTCGAAAAAAAACTTCAATCCTAAAGCCTCAGAAAAATCTAATAATCTATCAAAAGAAACACCTTGATAATCTTCCGACTCATATCGTTGAACTTGCTGTTCCTTAAGTCCCATTAACTCAGCAAAAGTTTTTTGTGTATAACCCAATGCAATTCTTGTTTGAATAATTGCTACAGGGAGACTTTCTAAGGATTTTGGTTGTATAATATGAAATCCTCCGCCCGATAGACTTTCATAATCTTCCTTCTCCTTAACTAAATCAGAAAGAATTGCATCAAAAGAATTAACACCTATTTGAAACTTAGCAGATTCATGATCTTTATTTTCTTCTAGAAATGCTTCTTTAGCTTGAGTAAGTTCATCAATTTTGCTTTTTATTCTATTATATTGACTATTATTCTTTATCATAATAAATATATTTTTAATATACCTTTCTTGTGACCTGTATCTTTATCCTCTTGAAAAAAATCTAAAAAATACTTTTTCGATTGAAACTCAGTAATGTCAGCAGGAAAAACATCCGCTTTAAAAACGTCTTTATGATACTTTCGATTAGTAATAGTTGGATTTAAAATTGGAGCATTCTTGTACTCATAATCATAATTTGTACCCGTTGCTTCTTGCCAACATACGTCAACATCTCCAGGTCTATTTTTAGAGGTAACAAAACTCCCATCTAAATATATTGCACCACAAGAAACAGACCTAAGTACCACAATCAACTTTAACAAACCTTCAAAAATGGTTTTTCTAGTTTGGTTATATACAAATCGATTCTCAACTTCATCGAGTCCGCATGTATATACGCCAGCTGGTAACTTACCATTTTCGTCTAAATCTGGTATCATAACTGAATTTTAAACAAAGTAAAACAATTTTAAATAAACAACAAGACATTACACAACGTTTTTGTTGTGTAATTACATTTATATGATAACCGAAATTGAAAAAAAAAATTTAAATGAATTATCTAAGCAAATTTTGGCAGGAACTGTGGACAGAGATAGCAAAATAAAATTAGATGTTTTTGATAAAAACTTTGTTTTTATGAATGAAGGATAATACTTGTAATTAATAAGTTAAAATAAGCCGTCTTCGACATAATTGAAGACGACTTATTATTTTACAGCCTTTTTTAAATACTAAACCAAAAAGTTGAACCTTTACCCAATTCACTCTCCACACCTATTTCGCCATTATGGCGTTTAATAATTTCTGAGGAAATATATAATCCCAAACCTATGCCTGCAAAATTTTGAGAAGAATTTTCTACCCTAAAAAATCGGTCAAAAACATCATCTAAATGATTTTTAGGAATACCAATACCTTGATCTATTACCGAAACTTTCACTTTTCCGTTATCTATTTTTTCAGCTATAACATTTACTTTATTAGAGTTTGGAGAATATTTTATTGCATTTGTAATTAAATTACACAAAACCTGATCTATCCTACTTCTGTCACCATAAACCACCAAATCAGAATTAGCTCTTACATGTACATTACATTCTTTATTTTCTATTTCACATTCTTCTGCACATTCATTAATTAACAAACTAAGATCAAATTCAGCGTTGTTTAATATAATTTTTCCGGCTTGTATTTTCGTTACATCTAATAAATCATTTATAATACCAGTTAGTTTCTTTGTTTGTCTAGCAGCTTTATCTACCAACATTTTTGTAGGTTCTAGTTCTTTATTGGTTGAAACCATACGTTGTAAAAGCTGTAAAGATGATTTTAATGTTGTTATTGGCGTTTTTAGCTCATGACTAGCAATACTCATAAACTCATCTTTTCTATTCATTAAATTATTAGTGGCTTCTTGTCTCATCATTAAAATGCGTGTTTCCTCCTCCGCCTTTTTCCGTTCTATTATTTCAAACTCTAGTTCTTCTTGGGTTCTCAGCTTAAAAATAATGGGTAAAAGTTTAAATAAACTAAATACTGTAATTACAGATACCAACGCAGTGAAAAACCGGAGTAAAGCACTTAGGCGGTATGCTGGCCACCAAAATATAATGGCATCAATAAAATGAGTTAATCCACATAAAAGAATAAAAGCAATAAACAACCAAAATATATTCAAAAACGGAATATCTTTCCTTTTTTTTATGATAACTAAAAGCAAAATCGGTATAGCAAAATAAGCTGCCCAAATGGTTAAATCAGAAATTATATACAGCCAACCATGAAAATCAGACCAAGTGCCGCAATTCCAGCGAGCAGGCCAATCATTAGTGTTAAATAAATTTGAAAAAAAACTTTGAACTTGAAATCCAATATTATTAGACTCGGCTGTTTGATTTATAGGAGAAACCGTACAATTGCCACAAGTAAGAGAATCCTTGATTAAATCCTCTTTTAGGTAAATAGTAAACATGTTAATTTTTTTGTGCAATATTGTCATTTTCTAAGAAAAATCTTTATTTAACTTATCTAAAATTAAAAATTAAACTGATGGTAAGTTAATATCTTAAATAGAAACTAATGCGTTAAAATATATAATTTAGCCTTCTATAAATTAACACAATGAAAAGTACTTATACTCTAAACTACACTCAAGAATTTATAGCAAGATTAAATTCTCTTAACCATTCTGGCCAACCATTATGGGGTAAAATGAATGTTGCGCAAATGCTTGCACATTGTAATGTAACTTTTGAAATGGTTTACGATGATAAACACCAAAAACCTAATTTTTTAATGCGCTTTATTTTAAAATCTTTTGTTAAGAAAATTGTAACCAATGAAGTGCCATATCAAAAAAATTCAAGAACAGCCCCTGCATTTATAATTGCTGATGAGAAAGTTTTTGACAGTGAAAAGAACAGACTGATAGCATATATAAATAAAACTCAGGAATTAGGTGAGGCATATTTTGATGGAAAAGAATCTCTTTCTTTTGGTAAGCTAAATAAAACAGAATGGAACAATATGTTTGCTAAACATTTAGATCATCGCCTAAAACAATTTGGAGTTTAAAAAAAACAATTTTCTGATAGCGCATCATTTATAAGTATCATAATTTATACATTCATCACAACTTGTAAATATCACGTTACTAAGGTTAAAGCGTTATAAATTAATGCATATTTGTTTAAGTAAATTTAAATAAAACCTTATGTACAAAAAAACTTTACTCCACTTTTTTTTACTTGGCGGATTGTCTTTTTCAGCAATAGCTCAAGACGATGTTAGTTATCAAAACCCACCACAAGTAATTGCTGATTTATTGTTGGCAAAACCAACCCCTTCTGTACGTATTGACAGTAAAGCCGAATGGATTTTATTTAGCGAAAGAAACTCTTACGTATCTGTTGAAGAATTGGCAATGCCGGAATACAGAGTTGCAGGGTTAAGGATAAATCCTAACAATTACTCACCTAGCAGGCAAACTTTTGTAAACAATTTTAGTTTACAAAACATCAAAACAAAAGCAAGTTTCGCTATTACTGGCTTACCACAACCTTTAAATGCTGGTGTAACATACTGGAATCCTTCTGAAACTAAAATAGCTTTCACCAACACTACACAAAAAGGAGTTGATTTATACATAATTGATATTAATACAAAAAAAGCAACTAAAGTAAACAAAGCTTTCTTAAATGTTGTTTTAGGAACTGGCGTATTATGGTTAAATGATAATACTTTAATGTACCGCACTGCAACAAAAGCTGCCCAGTTGGCTCCACCAAAACCTTTAAAACCTAAAGGCCCCACCGTACAAGTTAATTTAGGCAAAGTTGCACCAAGTGCTACTTACCAAGATTTAATTAAATCCCCTTACGATGAAAGTTTATTTGAGTTTTACGCTACTTCTCAGTTAGTTAAAAACACTGCTGGTGTAGAAACCACAGTTGGCACTCCTTCTATTTACAGCGGTGTAAGTTTATCACCAGATAAAAAGTTTTTATTAATAAGCACAATTAAAAAACCATTCTCCTATTTAGTTTCGGCAGGTGGGTTTCCAACAACCGTTAACATTACAGATTTAAATGGAAAAGTAATCAAAACATTGGCTCAGTTACCGTCAAGAGAAGGAACTCCTTCTGGTTATGATAATATTCAAGATGTACCAAGAGGATTTGATTGGCGGGATGATGAAGCCGCTACAATAATTTGGGCAAAACCACTTGATGGTGGCTTAATTAAAAAAGATGTTCCTTTCCATGATGCTGTTTATGCTTTAAGTGCACCATTTACTGGTTCTGAAAAAGAGATATTTAAAACTAAAACAAGATACAGAGGCATACAATGGGGAACCCAAAATGTTGCTTTAGTTTCAGAAGGTTTACGCAGCAAACAAACCACTCAAGTAAATCTTTTTAATCCTTCTAACAATACCATTGAAGAATTATACAGTCGTAACCAAACAGATGCTTATGGAAGCCTTGGTAGCCCGGTAACCATTAAAAATAAATTTGGTAAAGAAGTTATTTGTTTAACAGACAATGGCACCAAAATTTTAATGAATAACCCTGTTGGCTCATCAGAAAAAGGAGATTTACCATTTTTATCTAAATTTGACATCGCGAGTAAAACAAATAACATTATTTGGAGATGCCAAGAAGGTTCTTACGAGTTTGTAAGTGAAGTAATTGACCCAGAAAAACTGATATTAATTACAAGAAAAGAATCTCAAAAAGAAGTACCAAACTACTTTATCAAAAATTTAGTTTTGCGTATCGCAGATCTACCAATCACCAATTTCACCAATCCTTACACTGCTTTAGATGGTATTTCTAAAGAAAAAATAAGCTATAAAAGAGCCGATGGGATTGATTTAACGGGCACATTATACCTTCCAAAAAACTACAATAAAGAGAAAGACGGTACATTACCAACTTTAATTTGGGCTTACCCACGCGAATTTAATTCAGCGGCAGATGCTGCACAAGTACGAGGTAGCGAAAACAGATTTACAACCATTAGCTGGGCCTCTCCTATTTATTGGGTAACACGTGGTTATGCAGTTTTAGATAATGCCGAAATGCCAATTGTTGCTGCTGATGGTAAAAAACCAAATGATACTTTTGTTGATCAGTTAAAGTTAAATGCAGAAGCTGCCATCAATAAATTAGCTGATTTAGGTGTTGGCGATAAAAATAGAATGGCAGTTGGTGGCCATAGTTATGGTGCATTTATGACCGCACATTTATTAGCACATACCAAACTTTTTGCGGCAGGAATTGCCCGTAGTGGCGCCTATAACCGTACATTAACACCATTTGGGTTTCAAAACGAAGAGCGTACTTATTGGGAAGCACCCAAGTTGTATTATGATATGAGTCCGTTTAGTTATGCTGATAAAATGAAGACCCCACTTTTATTAATCCACGGAGATAGTGATGATAACCCAGGTACTTATCCTATAAACTCTGAACGTTTATTTGCAGCAATAAAAGGTGCTGGCGGTACTGTTAAATTTGTTTTTTTACCTTACGAAGCGCATAGCTACAGAGCTAAAGAAAACATTTTGCACATGTTGTATGAGCAAGATGCTTGGTTAGAAACCTATGTAAAAAATAAAAAGTAAAATACTTTCAAATAGAAAAATGCCCAGCTAAATAAAAATTAGTTGGGCATTTTTTTTTTAGAAATTTATATCGCTTATGAAAGTAAAACTCCGGCTAAAACACCAACCAAAATAATATAAGGAGTTTTTATTTTAGTGAAATTTAAAACTAAAAACGTAGCCGAAACTATTGCAATATTCACAAAATCAAAACCAACTGGTTTTAGTAATAAAAAAAATGCAGCAGCCATAAAACCAACCGCAACCGCATTTATACCACTTAAAGAACGTTTAATCCTAGTAATTTTTTTTAAATCTTCCCAAAAAGGAACAATAAAAAGTATCAGAATTACACCTGGTGCATTAATTCCTAAAGTAGCAATTGCACTGCCCATAATTTGGCCTCCAATACCATACCCTCTATTTTCTAAAGAAAGGGCACCAACAAAAGATGTAAAAGAAAAAGTTGGTCCGGGTATAATTTGTTGCAAAGCAAAACCCGATAAAAACTCTTGTCCGGTTAAATAATGTTTAACATCCACAAACTCGGTGTACATTAAAGGCACTAAAACCTGGCCGCCTCCAAAAATAATAATCCCGTTACGGTAAAAATTTTCAAAAAGCCTAATGGGCAAACTAAAAGGAGAAGTTCTGTTAATAACTGCACCTAAAGTACCAAACAACAATAATACACCAACAAAATAAGCTACCTTTTTTGTATTAATATTAGAAAAAAGTTTTACCCTTATTACATCTTCTTCCTGTTTAGCTTCTGTTGCAGAACTTAAAATACCGCCCAATAATATTAAAATTGGAAAAACATAAGGGCTTCTTAATATTAAACTTGCTGCCACTGCACAAGCTGCCAATATGATACTGATATCTGATTTAAGCGCTACTTTACCAAAAGAATATGTTGCGTAAGCTACAATACCTAAAGCTATGGGTTGTATAAAACTTAATACTTTAGAAAAACTGGTATTTAAAGAAAATGACTCTAAATTTATAGCTATAAAGCACATAACAGCAGCAGAAGGTACAGCCCAAATTAAAAAAGTAATAATAGCTAAAGAAATACCTCCAACCTTATAAGCCACGCCTACTAATGTTTGTGTAGAAGAAGGCCCAGGTAAAATCTGAGTGAGCGAATAAAGTTCCATTAACTCCTCTTCTGTTAAATAGGCTCTTTTTTTTACAAAATCATTAAGTAAAATAGCCAAGTGTGCTTGTGGCCCACCAAAAGATGTGAGCATAAATGCCAAAACATCTCTTAAAAAAATGAGTTTTCTAAAACGTTTACCTTTCACATTAAGTTAATTTAAAATGAATAAATAATTATAATGAAAGAATGATTGAATTTTGTATGATTAAATATAGTATTGTCATAGAATGAATAAATAATTTAAACTACTTAGGCATTCTATCCTTCACTCATTCCTTCCTTCAAAATTATCACACTCTCTCCTTCAATCATTAATCGTACATCTCATCTTTCAAACTATTATAAACACCCATTAACTCATTTAAAGCGTGTTGGTCTTTAATTCTTTTTGCAACCCCAATACCTTGCTCATATATCTTTAAAGCGTCATCTTGTTGTCTTAATTGTTCATATAATTTTCCCAAATGATAATAAGTTCCAATATAATCTGTATGTTTATCTACCAAGTCTAAATAAAACCATAAAGCTTTTTCGGTATTATTTAACCTAAGATATTCAGTTGCAAGAGCATACTTTAAAAAAGGGTCATTTGGCTCGTTTTTAAAAAACTCAAGCAGTCGTTCTAATCTATTTATTGACATTTAAAAATAAGCTTAAATAATTAATTTTGTTAAAACCGCAATAATATGAAAATTTTAGTTTGTATAAGTAACGTACCAGACACAACAACAAAAATAACTTTTACTAACAACAACACAACCTTTAATGATGCAGGTGTTCAGTTTGTATTAAACCCTTATGATGAGATTGCCTTATCAAGAGCTGTAGAACTAACTGATAACGGCAACGGAACCGTAACAGTTATAAATGTTGGCGAGGCAAGTACAGAGCCGACCATCAGAAAAGCATTAGCTGTTGGTGCTACAGATGCAGTAAGAGTTAATGCAGCACCAAAAGACGCACATTTTGTAGCAAAACAAATTGCTGCCTATGCTAAAGACCAAGCTTTTGATTTAATTCTTACTGGCAGAGAATCTATTGATTATAACGAGGCAAAAGTTGCTGCCATGATTGGCGAATTACTAGATATTCCATCAGTATCTATCATCAAAAAATTAGATGTTGATGGAAATACGGCAACTGTTGAAAGAGAAATTGAAGGTGGTAAAGAAATTTTAAGCATCCCCTTCCCTTTTGTAGCGGGTACAGCAGAAGGTGTGGCCGAGTGGAAAATTCCAAACATGAGAGGAATTATGAGCGCAAGAAGTAAACCTTTAAATGTGATTGAACCTATTGAAGTTCAAACATTATCTACCATTGTAAAATTTGAAACACCAGCACCAAGAGGAACTGTTAAATTGGTTGATGATGCCGATGCTGAAAAATTAATTGAATTATTACACAGCGAAGCAAAAGTGATTTAATTTTTTTGGACTTTCCTCACCAGCTGTAGAGGATCGGGCTTTCCGTTAAATTAACAAGATTAAAAACACGATAAATAAAATTATCAAACAAAAAATATAAATATATGTCAGTTTTAGTATATGTAGAAAATGCCGAAGGCAAATTCAAAAAATCAATATTTGAGGCTGTTTCTTACGCAAAAGCAATAGCAACTCAACTAAACACTAATTTAACCGCTATATCTATTGGTAATGTTGGCGCATCAGAATTAGAGAATTTAGGAAAGTATGGTGCAACAAAAGTTTTAAACGTAAGTAACGAAAAACTTAAATCTTTTGTTAACCAAGCATACGCATCTGTAATTGCAGAAGCAGCAAAAAAAGAGGATGCTAATATCATTGTAGTTTCCAACTCATTTTCTGGCAAAGGCTTGGTAGCAAGAATTGGTGTTAAATTAGATGCCGCTGTTATAAGTGGTGCAATTGAACTCCCAAATACCGATGGTGGAAAATTTACCATTAAAAGAACGGCTTTTTCTAACAAAGCATTTGCAACTGTAGATGTTACAGCCCAAACTAAAGTTATTTCTTTAACACCAAATTCTTACAAAGTTGTTGAAGATGGCCAAAGTGCAAGTATTGAAGATTTTGCACCAACTACCAAAGATTCTGATTTCACAACCATCATAAAAGATATTGTTAGAGCAACTGATAAAGTTTCTTTACCCGATGCGGAATTAGTAGTAAGTGCCGGACGTGGATTAAAAGGACCAGAAAATTGGGGAATGGTAGAAGAACTGGCTAACCTATTAGGTGCAGCAACTGCTTGCTCTAAACCAGTATCTGATGCAGATTGGCGCCCGCACAGTGAACACGTTGGGCAAACCGGTATTGCTATTTCTCCCAACTTATACATTGCCATTGGCATTTCAGGGGCAATTCAGCATTTAGCGGGTGTTTCATCATCTAAAGTAATTGTGGTAATTAACAAAGACCCAGAAGCTCCGTTTTTTAAAGTTGCCGATTATGGAATTGTGGGCGATGCCTTTGAAGTTGTACCAAAATTAATAGCAGCAGTAAAATCTTTAAAAGCAAATTCTTAAATTAGCAAAATAAAATTTTATGAAATACATTTTGGCTCTACATTTGCCAAAATGTATTTTGTATTTTAATGACTTTTAAGGGACATACCCGAAAAATCAGAATTTTTGAGATTTTACACTTAATGAAAAAATTAAAACTAGATATTATAGGCCTATCTTACAGCCAAACACAATCTGGAGCTTATGCTTTGGTGTTAGGCGAAGTAAACGGCAGAAGAAGATTACCTATAATTATTGGTGGCTTTGAAGCACAAGCTATTGCCATTGAAATAGAAAAAATGACCCCAAGTAGGCCTCTTACGCATGATTTATTCAAATCATTTGCAGAATCTTACAAAATAAATATTCAAGAAGTTATTATTTACAATTTAGTAGAAGGTGTATTCTTTAGTAAATTAGTTTGTAATGATGGAAAAAAGATAACCGAAATTGATGCCCGTTCATCAGATGCTATTGCTTTAGCTGTAAGGTTTGGATGCCCTATTTATACCTACGAATTTATTTTAGCATCAGCCGGAATTGTGATAGAAGGCTCTGACTTTGTCTTTTTAGACAATATTGAACCTACTTCAAGCATCACTCCACAAGAAAAAGACGCTCAAAAAACAAATAGTTTTAGTTCATATTCTGATGACGAATTACAAAAAAGATTGCAAGAGGCACTTGCAGAAGAGGCCTATGAAAAAGCGGCCAAAATAAGAGACGAAATCTCTAAAAGAAAAAGTAATTGAATTGTTTTAGAGAGAAAAGCTAAAAACCCTTAATACTTTGGCAAGCCAAAGTATTAAGGGTTTTCTTTTTATAAACATTCATTATATATAAATGCTAGCACTTACATATTTTAGTGCGCTTGGCTATTCTCATAACCTAAAATGGTAATACTAAATGGTTTTTCACTAACTTTGATTTTCTTTACATCAGAAAAATTTGTTGTACTAATTTGGTTAATTTCACCTTCTTTTGGGTCAACTAAATATATAAATCTTTCAGTAGCAGCTAAAAATGGTTTAGAAGTTTCTGTTTTTAAGGTCTCCATAAATACTTTACCGTCTTTCTTCAATACTCCAGTAGAAGAATTATAAATTCTCAAATTACCATTAAGTAGCATCACTATTAAATTTTTATTGCTGTAATCTAATTTACAATGCATAATATCTTTATTTTCAATTATAGGTGTAATCTGTTTTGTAGTTACATCTATTAAATAAGCTCCCATAGCAGCGGTGTATCCAATAAATTTATTGTCGTTACTAGTCTCTAATATAGATCCAAACCATGCCGTACTAAAATTAGATGGATGCTCAATTAATTCTTGATTACCATTTTGGTAAACTAATAAAACACCACTTGCAGAACCAAATAAAGAAACTGAACCATTTGAAGCATTACCATGAATACCTTTTGTTTGAATGGTAGAAGCATTAACCTCAGAGCCATTGCCGTCAATAATTTTTACACGTTCCGGCAAAGAACCAGCAATAGAACCATCCTTTACCGTAATGGCGTAATTTCCATTATTAAACTTCGTCATTGCGCCATGATGCGCAATAACATTTGTAGCAATCGTTCGCATAACAGCACCATTATTATGAAAATCTTCTTCCTTACATATACTTAAACTACCATCTCCATCATTAAATGTTAAAATTTCATTTCCCTTAGATTTAAAATGTGTGGGTTTATTAGCCGTACCGGTTAATGATGCAAATTTTGGTGTTCCTTTCAAATCAACATGGTCTCCGTGAAACTCAAATCCCGAATCAAAATTTTCTATAAAATTGAAATCTCTATGTATTAGCGTAGCAAACCTACCAGACGCTGTAGTGTATAAAGCAGATTTTGCATGTTTAGCGTTAAATTTTGAAGTCTCTAGCTTTAATGGATTAACTAATGTTAATTCTGTGGAGTTAGCATCTGACAGCATCAACCTAATATACTTGTGCTCTGTGATAGGGGTCACTCCTATCGGTTCATCTTTTTTACATGATGCCAAAATTGTTAATCCAAGTAATACTGATAAAATTTTAGTTCTGTTTGTTTTCATTTTGCTTTTTTATTTTTATTTAATGCAATTATGTTGCAATTATAGCTATATAAATTTATAAACACAACTAAGTTGCATTTATAAATTTTAAAATACTTTTTAAATAAAAAATAGATTTTACAGCATCAATATTTAATCTATATTTAGATTAAACTTATCTTATTTAACAATGACAAAGTTTGAAAAACTCTTAGATAACAAGCAGTTAAAAAAAACCATCCCAAGATTAAAAGTTTTAGAAACTTTAAGTTCTACAGAATTTGCAAGTTCGCAGCCATTTTTAGAAAAAACTTTAGGTAAAACTGTTGACCGTGTTACGCTTTATAGAGTTCTAAAATCATTTGAAAATAATGGAATTATCCATAAAATAATTGACGACAATGGCACAGCCAATTATGCAATTTGTAAATCTGATTGTAATAGCGTTAAGCATAACCATAATCATGTTCATTTTATTTGTGCTATCTGTAATAAAATCTACTGCTTATCTAACGCACCATTAATAGAGTATGATTTTTCTGACGAGTTTGAGATTGAAACTATTGAGGTAATTACACGTGGAAAATGCAAAAATTGCAAATAATAAAATTAATTAACGCAAACTGAATTTTAGTTTAATTTGCTGTTGATATTATATATATTAGGCATTTGTATTTCTAATTTTTTTTCTCGCATATATGAGTATTAAGGTACGTTTAATTGCAATGAACTTTCTGCAATTTTTTGTTTGGGGTTCGTGGCTAATTTCTTTAGGTGGCTACATGATAGTAACACTAAATTTTACTGGTGTTGAAGTAGGAAGTATATTTTCTACCATGGGAATTGCCTCTCTTTTTATGCCCGCAATTATGGGTATCATTGCCGATAGATTTTACAATGCCGAAAGGGTTTTAGGCTTTTGTCATATTGTAGGCGCATTATTATTATTAGTTGCTGCAAACGTTACAGATTATCCCTCCCTTTACATCATCATGCTTTTTAACTCCATGCTTTATATGCCAACCATTGCTTTGGCTAATACGGTATCTTATAACGCTTTAGAGAAAAACGGATTAGATATTGTAAAATCATTTCCTCCTATTAGAGTTTGGGGTACTGTTGGTTTTATTTTTGCCATGTGGATTGTAGATTTTTTAGGCTGGACAAAAAGTGCTAATCAGTTACTTGTTAGTGGTGGTGCCGCATTAATTTTAGGTTTATATTCTTTTACCATGCCTAAACGCCCACCTTTAAAAATTAAAGACTCTCGTAGCCTTGCAAATAGTGTTGGTTTAGATGCTTTTGTATTGTTTAAAAACAGAAAAATGGCAATCTTCTTTATCTTTTCTATGTTTTTAGGCGCCGCTTTACAAATTACCAATTTATTTGGCGGTTCTTTTCTAGACGATTTTAAAACCGTTTACCCAGATTCTTTTGGCGTACAACACCCTAACTTGTTGCTTTCCATATCTCAAATATCCGAGACCTTATTTATATTAACAATTCCTTTCTTTTTACAAAAATTTGGAATTAAAAAGGTAATGATGTTTAGTATTATTGCTTGGGTTTTAAGGTTTGCTTTATTTGGCATAGGCAACCCTGGCGATGGTTTATATTTATTGGTTTTATCAATGATTATATACGGTATGGCTTTCGATTTCTTTAATATATCAGGTTCTCTTTTTGTTGAACGTGAAGCCGACCCTAAAATTAGAGCAAGCGCACAAGGCTTATTTATGATAATGACCAACGGTTTAGGTGCCTTTTTTGGCGGAATTTTAAGCGGTTGGGTGGTTGATCATTTTACCACAAACGGTATAAGAGATTGGCAAAGCATTTGGTTTTCATTTGCCGGATACGCTTTATTATTAGCAATTATATTTCCTTTTATCTTTAAATACAACCACGTTAAAGAAGAAAAAATCAGATTGAGTCATTAATTTTTTTGATACAAAAAGTAACATATTCTAAGCCTGAGTTTTTTTTCTTGAAAGAACTCAGGCTTTTTGCATTTAACAGCAGCCTGTACCGGCTATTCACTACAAATCCTCGCTTCGTTTCACTCGCTGTGGGTTTTTCGTTGCTATCCGGCTTAGGAAGTTTGGCTGTTGCAGGTAATTTGGCTTTCATTATTTATTAATTCATTTTCGGTTTTAGCAGTAGGATTTTAATGTATTAGAGAAAAATATATAGAGTATTAACGCCATAATACAATCTAATATAGATGAATTACCGGGGGTGTTATTGCACATATATTTAAGTTACCTGCAAGCCTAAAAACGAATAACCCATGAAACACTCTTTTCAAAAAAGGTTTACTTCTGCAATTGATGAGAATTTTGAGACTGTTCAACCTTTCTACGATAGCAGACTAATAGTTATGGTTGAACTAACTAATCTTAGAAATGAAATTCTAAATTGCTTATTACTTGGTTTATATCAGACTAGCATATTTTCTACAAATCATTTCTTAGAAAGATTAATAAAAGTTTCTCTAATAAAAAATCATACGCAAGGATTCAATTATTCTAATGCTGTGGCTTATAATGAAAAAATTGAAGAGAGTAAGATTTTGTTTGACTCATTAGTTTTAGCTGAATCGCTAAAGAAAGCAAAACAAGAAGGTTTAATAACAGAGTCGGAAATGACAGAATTAACGAGTTTAAGAAGAAAAATTAGAAATCCTTATACACATGCCGAGATTTCAAAAATAAATGAAGGAAGTCCGAAATCATTCAAAGGCTTTATGTTCAGTTTTGAAGATGTGAAGCATAAACTAATTAATAAAGAAAAACTCGAACTGCCTGAAATAACTGAAATAAACACTTTCTCTCCAACTTTTGCTCAATTACAACAGGAAGATAATAGTAAAATAATTGCATTTAACTATTTTAAAAAAATATATGATTTGATGCTTAAAATGGAAAATAGACTCTCCGCAAAGAAATAAAAGGCCTACACATAAATACAGGTTTAAAAAATTGCTGGCGAAGTGCTTATACTTTCTACATCACTTTGTATTAATTAATACGGGCTGACGGAGGTTTTGCAAGTAAAAACGCAAATTCTTAAACCTGCCAATCTTCAAACTGTCTAAAAACCTAAAAATTGAAATTTGATATATGAACACCTACACCTATCTTACAAAATTCTTGTATATTCAATTCTCAGCGATTAGATTTAGGTTTTTAGACAAGCATCCATGTAAAAGCAGTAAATTTAAGTTCCACAAAAACAGCAATGTGATACAGAAATATACCTGTCCATCCAACTGTCGTTATGGGTAATTGTAAAATCAACTATGTGTATTAAAATGAACTTAGGAATTCTGATTCTACTATCAATAGCCTGCTCTCAGAATAAACAAGAAGACAGTCTTAAAACTGCTCCAACCGATACTATAATTGGAAGTAAAAATATAAAAGACGAAATAGCAGGTTCTGCATACAGAAACAAAGCAATGGGCTATTTTGTAATCATTGGCAAAGACACATCTGACTTTACTTGTATTTTTACTGAATCTAAGTCAGGGAAAATCAATATTGACCTGAATATCCCATATTTAAGAAAAACCATGACTTATAGGCAACGGCTTAAAGAAATAAAGTTAATTTTACCAGAGGCTTCTAAGAGCTTCAATTTTGATTCTTTAAATTATGTAAGTTATGGGCGACTTGTTCAAAGCGGAGACCTTGCAATCGAAATCACTCAAGAATACAAGCGGAAACACGGGACATTTAAGAATCTTTTTACAAATTACAACAAATTTGAAGAGTTCCTTATAACATCAAAACTAGGAAGAGATCTAGATAATATTTTGAAACCGTACCAAATTTCTATTTCATCTGTTTCTATAGAGAAATTATTCTTCACAACAAAAAAAGACCTTTTTTGGGCAAGTAAAGTTGAAGCTGATTCGACAGAGATTCCTGAGAGAATTTTAGACTGCATAATATTAGTAAAGTTGAAAAAAGAAAATAACAACTACCCATAATAACAAATTTGTTCAAAAATGGCTAACGGTGGTTTACGTCAATTCATCAGTTATTTAATTTTGGGCTTTAAGAAATTGGGTTTGTGATGTAATAAAATCATTATTTATTTAAACTCAAATGATGCATTAATTACCTAATAATTATAAAAAGGCACAGTTTCTATGTTTAAAAGCAAACTTAAAGCAGAAATGGAATATGATAAATACCGAATAATTCAAGACCAAAATTACGAATTTACTTCTACCTAGAAATAAAAATTAAAAGGCAACTAATAAATCAAGAAAGTCAATCTCATCCGCCACTCTTCAATTCATCCAAAAACTGAACATCATTTAAATCGTAAGGAGTTTCTTGGTACACAAAATAGTTTAACCAATTATTAAAAAGTAAATTAGCATGGCTTGTCCAACAAACTAAAGGAGCATTAGCTGGTTTATCTTCTCTATAATAATTTTGCGGTATGGGAACATTTAATCCCTTATTTACATCTCTTTTGTATTCTGTATCTAAAGTAAGTGGCGAATATTCTGAATGCCCTGTTAAATAAAATTCTCTCCCTCCTCTTGATGATGCAATAGCAACTCCAGCATCTACAGACTCAGACAAAATGCTAACATCCTGCTTATTTTCAAATTCTGATTTTAAAATAGTTGTTAACCTACTGTGCGGAATAAAAAACTCATCATCAAAGCCTCTAAATAAAGGGTAACCTTTTTCTATAGCCGTATGCTTAAATACACCAAACAGTTTTTCTTGTAAAGGTGTTTTTTGTATCCCGTAAAAATGGTACAAAGCAGCTTGAGAGGCCCAACAAATATAAAGTGTGGAAGTAACGTGTTTTTTAGCCCAATCAAAAATACTGGTTACCTCTTTCCAATAACTCACTTTTTCAAAATCCAACATTTCTACAGGTGCGCCAGTAATAATCATCCCGTCGTAATAGTTTTCTTTAATATTACTAAAACCTTTATAAAACTGCTGTAAATGCTTTTCCGATGTGTTTTTTGAAGTGTGAGAATCTAATCTTAAAAATTCTACTTCTACCTGTAAGGGATTATTAGATAACAATCTTACAAAATCTGTTTCGGTAGTAATTTTGATAGGCATTAAATTAAGAATCAACACTCGCATCGGGCGAATATCCTGAATATCTGCCTTTAAGTCGCTCATAACAAATATGTTCTCCTTTTTTAAAAGCTCAATTGCTGGAAGATTATCTGGTATTTTAACTGGCATATCTAAATTCTATTATTTTCAAATGTTTTCGCAAAAATATAAAGAATAAACCGAAACACTAAACCAAAAGCAGCACTTAATTTTTTTTGCAAGAAATAAATATTGAGCGTTCAATATTTTAATCCATTTATTGCAAAACACAAAATCAATCATTCCTTAAAATGATTTGTATCATTAATTACTGGTATTAATTTGGCTATTTTTATATAATTAACTTTATAAAAAGCTTTAAATATGGAAAATTTAAACAAGAAAGATTGTATTGCATTATTAAACAATAATTACATTGGTCATTTGGCTTATATTTCTAACAATAAGCCTTATACTATACCAATCACTTACTTCTTTGATCAAAAAGAATCAATTTTAGCTTATTCATCAGAAGGGCATAAAATTGAAGCAATGAGAAAAAATGGAGCTGTTTCTTTACAAGTTGCAGAAATTAATAATGTAAAAAATTGGCATTCTGTTTTAGTACATGGGCAATTTGAAGAAATTGAAGGTACTGATGCAAAGTTTCTTTTACATGAATTTGCAGAGGGAGTGAAAAACATCATCAACAAAAAAGAGAAGATTAATCACCAATTTATTAGCGATTTTACAGGCGATGTTTATGAAAACGGCTTAACAGTGGTTTACAGAATAAAAATTTCTGAAATTGAAGGAAAGAAAATGAGTTAATTAATAATTTTGCGCTACTTAAATCGGTTTAAAACTGCTGTTAGATAGTTTGGCTCATTATTTTTTTTTTGGAAAATTTATCCGCAATTTATTGTCATTTAATTAGTTTAACTATTTCTATTTCTCTATAATCTTATATTTGTATCATATTAGATAAAAGATGAGCGAAAAGAAACCACAAAACTCTTTGATTACAATGAATGAATTGGTATTACCTAACGATACCAATACTTTAAACAATTTAATGGGCGGTCGATTATTACATTGGATGGATATAGCGGCTGCAATATCTGCACAAAAACATTGTAATAGAATTGTTGTAACTGCTTCTGTTGATAATGTATCTTTTAAACACCCAATAAAATTAGGAGATGTTGTTACCATAAAAGCGAAAGTGACAAGGGCTTTTACAACTTCTGTAGAAGTAAGGCTTGATGTTTGGGCAGAAAACATTCCATCTGGCGAGAGGGTAAAATCAAACGAAGCTTATTATACATTTGTAGCTTTAGATAACGATGGTAAAAAAGTGTCTATACACGAGCTTATACCCGAAACCGAAGAAGAAAAAGAACTTTTTGAAGGTGCATTAAGACGTAGGCAATTACGTTTGATTTTAGGGGGTAAAATGAACCCTGATGATGCTACAGAATTAAAGGCATTATTTACTGCTGCAAAACAATAATTTCTATTTCAATTACATCAATATATTTTAAAATGAAAATTGGTCAATTTATTACTAAAAGAATATTTTTTCTATTTTTAGCCATAAGCTTAAAGTCTTTTGGAGCAACGGTTGATACCGTAAATACCTTTAGTGCTTCCATGAATAAACAAATAAAAGCCGTTGTTTTAAAACCAAATAGTTACGATAATAAAAAAACCTTTCCGGTAGTTTATTTATTACATGGTTATTCTGGCAATTATGCTAATTGGGTAAATACTGTTCCAAAAATTAAAGATTTAGTAGATCAATATCAATTAATGATTGTTTGCCCAGATGGAAATTTTGGAAGCTGGTATTTTGATGCGCCAAAACTTGAAAATAGCAAATACGAAACTTATGTTTCCAAAGAATTAGTAAACTGGGTTGATAAAAACTATAAAACAATTGCCAATAAGAGTAACCGAGCAATTACTGGCTTAAGTATGGGCGGACATGGCGCTTTGTATTTAGCTTTTAAACATCAAGACATTTATAGTATTGCAGGCAGTATGAGTGGCGGTGTTGATATAAGACCTTTTCCTTTAAATTGGGATATGGCAAAATCTTTAGGAACTTATGCCGAAAACAAAGAGAATTGGGATAAAAACACAGTAATGGAGCTTACGCATTTATTAACGCCAAAATCATTATGCTTAGTTATACAATGCGGAACAGAAGATTTCTTTTATAATGTAAATGTTAAACTACACGAAAAGTTAGCATTTAATAATATCCCTCACACTTTTATCACAAATCCTGGTGCGCATAATTGGTCTTATTGGAGTGAAGCCATTGAATACCAATTGCTTTATATGCACAATAAATTTAAGAATTAAGATTTTTAGAGCGATTGGCGAATTTGTGTTATAATGGCATAGAAAGCAAAAAATTTTCTGACTGAATAGATTCAGTTAATTGCGATGAAATAACGTAAAGCAGTTCAGCCATTATAATACAAATTAGTGGTTATAAGCCTTATTATTTGCCTACATTTATATTCAGATTTGAAAGTTCTACATGCAATTTCACCTTTGCTTTCAATGCAGAAAAAACTCTCATTAGAGTATCGATTGTCACGTTACTTGCGTTATTTTCTAGTCTGGAAATTTGTGCTTTCTGAACCCCTATGAGCTTTCCAAGTTCTTCCTGTGTCAGATTCCGTTCCTGTCTTGTCTGCTTGATGGCTTTACCTATTAAATTCATTTGAAGTTCATACTCAAAAAAATCACGTTCAGGAGTTCCGATTTCCCCGATAATTCTGTCCTGCACTTCGTCTAATGTGTATTTTTCATTTCTTTCTATTTTTTAGTCTTTTTCTATTAAATACTTTTCTCTAATCTGCATGGCTTTTTGAATCTCATTATCTGGAACTTTGCTTCGTTTTTTAACAAATCCATGTGTCGATACAACAAATGTTTGACTGTCGGAAGTTTTATCCAAAAAAAGCAAGAAGTCTATATTGAAGTCCTTGATACAAAGTTCGGAATTCCCAAATTTCATTGTTTAATTTCTTAAAAAGTTCAGGGTCTAGTTCAACTTGAGATTCTGATATTATATAAGATTTTCTCAGAATGCTTTTTCTGTAAGCCTTTTAAAAATTCAAATACTTCCTCTAAAATAATAATCTCAAAAAGTTTGTCCATTCAGTCAAATATTATTTCTGATCAAATATACATAAGTTTCCTTGAAAAGAAACTTATGTTTTAAATTAATGAAGCTTTGTGGAGGATAATATGGCTTTATAACATAAATAATAAATTTCTAACATTTATTTCTTCAAAATCAGAATTTTGTATTGATATTAAAAGTTAACAACTGGCAATCGTGAAATTTGTAAAACCTCACTTGGTGAAATTTTCCAATATTCTCAAAATTCGAAATAAAAAAATAAAAATCTATCGCATAAAAATGCCCCAGTAAAACTTAATACTGGGGCATTTAATAAATTGAATATTCTTTTAGTGTAAAAACTTACGCTTAGTTGTAAACTTTCACAATAAATATAAAATCCTGCATCTTTTTAATTTGCTGACTACGGTTTAAACCTGCTAAAGAATTCTTTTTATTGATAGCAATTTTTTGTTTCAAAGAATCTTGAGGGATATTGTTGATCGCTTTTAACAAAAAGTCAGTTTTAATAGCAAATGCGGCACCGTCAGCTTGGGTTTGCTTGCCACTTACAATGCCAATAACATTGCCTTTTGCATCCATTAACGGACCACCAGAATTACCTGGATTTACTGGAATAGAAATTTGGTAAGCAATAGAATCGCCACCAAAGCCAGTTGCAGAACTTAAATAACCTTTTCCGTAAACAACATCATCTTTAGGGTAACCAATTGTATAAACATCTTCGCCTAAATCAGAACTTGTTTTCTTAAAAGTGTAAGGTAATGGAGATAAGCTTTTAAAAGCAGGGTCTGTAATTTGCAATACTGCAATATCAAAAGCTGGATCTATATAAATTGTTTCAACTTTAAAAGACTCTCCTTTACTATTTTGTACATAAACAGAATCGGCACCATTAACTACATGGTAATTTGTAACTAAATAACCATTAGAAGAGAGGGCAAAACCAGTTCCTCCAAATTGACTAATATCTTTAGGTTGGTTTGTTGTACTGTTTATATTTCTAATTAAAGCGTTTTGAGAGCGCTTTATAGTTTCCATATCTCTTTTAAGCTGACTATAATTTGAACCGTGTTCATCTTTACTAAACTGACCGGTAGAAAATAAAGTAATTAAAGTCATAAAAATAGCAACCGTTGCAGCAACAGCTAAGTTCTTTTTATATTTATTCCAAAGTATTACAACTTTAGAAGGCTTTTCTTTTAACTCTTCCACCAAAACATCCATATCCAACTCCTCGTGGATAGCCTCCATAGCAAGCTTTAAGTCTTTTTGCTCTCCAAAAGCTTTTAAAGTTTTTAAAAAATCTAAATGAGTAATCACTTTAAGATCTAAAGTTGCATCATTTTTTCTCTCTTCTTCAAAAGAAAGCACTTCTTCGGTACTCATCTCTTGATACAAGTAAGATTCAATTTTTTTAATTAGTTCTATTTCGCTTTTCATTTTCTTTATTTTTGGTTAAAGAATAGTTTCTTTAACCTTTGCAAGCATTTATATTTTTGTGTTTTAGCATTATCAGCGTTGGTATAACCAAATTTTTCGCAAATATCTTGCATGGACATACTGTGGATATAAAAATCCTCAATAATTGTTTTGCAAGGTTCGCCTAGCTGTGTTAACGCACTATTCATCAAAAGAAACTGTTGATCTTTCTCTTCATGTTGATCCAAATCTGGCTCTACAGAAAAATGATCTTCATAATCTTTTATATCTTCACTAAATCTACTTTTATGACTTAGTTTCTTTAACCAAAGTCTTCTACATACAGAGTATAAAAATGTTTTTAGTTTACTGGTTAATTCAAAATCTCCACTTTTAATTTTATCATGAAGTATAATTATACTTTCTTGGTAAATATCTTTAGCATCATGCTCACTGCCGTTATTATTAATGATTAATTGTAAAATCATTGGAAAATAAGCCTTGTAAAGATATTTAAGTGTTGAAGATGAATTATTAAGTATCCCTAAAATAATTTCATTATCTGTTAGTCTTGAACTGTTTATCTTGTTACTCACTACTTAATACTGTTTCTGCTAAATTGTAACCCTAAATCCATAAAAAAAAATAAATTTTACATTATTTATTTTTAATCCAATTTAGTTGATTTTAAAAGGTTTATCTGAAAAAATAAAAATAATTAAATTTTTCTTTAGCTTTTGGGTTACCTTTTTAATTTTCGGGTATAAAGAGTAAATTAATCACAAAATAAAAAAGAAATTAACATGAAAAACTTATTCAAATTCGGATTTTTTGCTTTAGCTATCTCTTTATCAGTTGTTGCTTGTAATTCAAACAAAGCTTCAGAAGAAAGTGCAGATTCAACTTCAATGGATTCTATTATGGTTGATACTGCTGCTGTTGATACAGTTGCTGGTGATTCTTCTATGGTTGCTGTTGATACAACTGCTGCTCAATAAGATTTAAGTCTTAAAGAATTTAAAAACCACTATCGTTGATAGTGGTTTTTTTTGTGCTGTTTTTTTTTAAATTTGTTATATATGATTTTGAATTAATTTGCGTTTTAATTTTTTATTACATTTGCTGTAATTGCAAAAATCGTACTATTCTAAAAATATCCTTAATGGCTAAAACCAAATATTATTTTAACTCCCAGACCCTTAAATACGAAAAAGTAAAATTAAGTTTAGGGATAAAGGTTTTAAAAGGTTTAGGTTTTATTTCTACAGCATTGGTGTTTTCTTTTGTAATTATAGCTTTAGCCTACACTTTTTTAGATTCGCCAAAAGAAAAACAGTTAAAAAGAGAAATAAACACTTTAAGCTTACAATACGAAATATTACAAACACGCTTAAAACAGTTTGATGTTGTTATAAATGATTTGCAACAAAGAGATGATAATATTTATAGGGTAATATTTGAAGCAGAACCAATTCCCTTAGAAGTTAGAAACGCTGGTTTTGGTGGTATAAACAGATATAAAAGCTTAGAAAATTACGATTATAGTAAATTAATGATTGAAACCACTAAGAAATTAGATGTTATATCTAAGAAATTATACATACAATCTAAATCTTACGATGAACTAACCAAAGCTGTAAACTCTAAAAGTAAAATGATGGCAAGCATACCTGCTATACAGCCAATAGATAGTAGAAAATTACGTGGCTCAATTTCTGGTTTTGGTTATAGAATGCATCCAATATATAAAATACGTAAAATGCATGAAGGTTTAGATTTTGCAGCACCCATAGGAACGCCTATTTATGCAACTGGCGATGGGCGTATTATTGCCGCCGGTGTTGAACGTGGTTATGGAAATAGAATTATGATTAGCCATGGATATGGATATACTACCAAATATGCTCACATGAGTAAATTTAAAGTAAAGAAAGGGCAAAGTGTTAAAAGAGGAGATGTTATTGGTTTTGTTGGCAATACAGGAGCATCAACTGGGCCACACTGCCACTATGAAGTCTATAAATCAGGAAAACCAGTAAACCCTATAAATTTCTTTTTTAACGATTTAACACCTTCTGAATATGTAACTATGCTTGAGGTTGCTTCAAGAGACAACCAATCTTTAGATTAATATAAATTTTTATGCCTTACAAAGAAAAAGAAATAGAAAAGCTTTATTATCCGATTGGAGAAGTTGCTGAAATGTTTGAAGTAAATACCTCGATGATTAGGTTTTACGAGAAAGAATTTGAGATTTTACAACCTAAAAAAAATGCTAAAGGAAATAGATTATTTAGACCTGAAGATATTAGTAACCTTAAAATAATTTTTAATTTAATTAAAGATAAAGGCTTTACCATACAAGGTGCTAAAGAGTTTATGAAAAAAAATAAAAATGAAGTTGTAGAACAACAAAAAGTTATAGAGTCTTTAGAAAAGCTAAAATCTTTTATGCTAGAATTGAAAGAACAATTGTAAATTACCAATTCAATTATTCTAATTTCTACCCAAAATAAAAAATGCAAGCGCAAAATCCAACCAAAGTATTATTTGTAATAAACAAAAAAGCAGGACTTCAACTAGAAACTTCTCTTGATAAAACCATTGAGGAACACGCTAAAAAAAACGCCTATCCTTTTGAAAGATACCTTGTGGAAGGAAATAGCGTTGAAAGTGATATTGAAAAAATTATAGAAAATTTTAACCCAACTATTATAGCGGCCGTTGGTGGTGATGGGACAATAAATTTGGTGGCGTCTTTAATTTATAATACAAATATTAATTTAATAGTTATTCCACTTGGCTCTGCTAATGGTATGGCTAAAGAATTGCAAATCCCTT
Organism: Pedobacter alpinus; assembly: GCF_042684645.1. Lineage (NCBI taxonomy): Bacteria > Pseudomonadati > Bacteroidota > Sphingobacteriia > Sphingobacteriales > Sphingobacteriaceae > Pedobacter > Pedobacter alpinus. Next base: position 177,058 of record NZ_JBHULV010000052.1, on the reverse strand, counting down.
TAGAACTTCCTGCTTGTTTTGATTTAATTGTTAAAGGGAAAATTCAGAAGATAGATTTATTAAAAGTAAACGACAAAATATCTGTGCATTTAGCAGATGTTGGCTTAAATGCTAGAGTTGTTAAAAGGTTCGAATTAGACCCAAAAAGAGGGCTTTCTGTTTACGCAAAACATCTTTTTTTTGAAGTGTTTTTTTTAAAAAACAATAGATTCAAAATTTCTTACGACAATAAATTTCTAAACATCAAAGCAGTATCCTTAACTTTTGCCAATGCAACAAAGTATGGTACAAGCGCAGTAATTAACCCAGATGGGATATTAAATGATGGTTTTTTTGAAATTTGTATAGTAAAGCCGTTTCCTAAATACAAAATATTTAAAATTGCTTATCAAATGTTTAGAAATACTTTAAAATACTCTGAATATTATAAAGTTATAAGTTGTAAGGAGGCGCAGGTTATGTGTACTAAAAGAACTTTACTGCAAAATGATGGTGAACTCATGAATAAGGTTAACACCATCAATTTAAAGAGCTTACCAAATGCTTTAAACGTTATCATCTCTCCTAACTTATTGCACCCAACCATCATAAACTAATTCACCGTCTTTGTTTTTATCATCAACAATTAAAACTTCTACTTTCATTTTTAAATCTTTGTAAAGTTTTAGTTTAAAAAAACCTTTAGCAGATATTCCAAATCTAGAGTACTTACTATCCATAACGTAAGTTGCCTTAGATGCAGCTCCACTAACTATGTAATTATTCTGATATTTTTCTATAAATTGTAAATTATGTTCATGTCCGGCAGCGTAAATTAAACCTGGATATTTCTTAAAAATCACTTTTAAACGCTTTCTTAAAATTTTAAACCTTGGATGCGATAAGTCTTCTCTTGCACCGAAATACTTTCGGTAAATAGGTAAAAGTGAACCCACTAATGGCAGTGGTAAGTAGGCGTTTTTTTTATAAAGTGTAAATGGAAACAAGTGATGCTTTATTTTATATTTACCCCCATGTAAAGAATTACTATAAATGGGATAATGGCCTATTACCAAAATCCTTTTATCCTTATTTTTTTCTAACAAACTTTCTAACTGAACAAAAAAATCTTCCTCAGTTTCTTGTCCACAGCTAAATTCACGACCAATAGGCCTTACTCCTTTTTGCACCCACCATTGTGTGTTAATGGCTATGATTACTAAAGAATCGTTTATTTCAATTTCTTTTGGTCCTGGGCAACCATTTTCTGGAAAGTAAACTGTTTGAGGCTTAAACAAATTGTTTAAATAATCTTCTTGCCTTAAAACATAACTTAAACCGTCACTTTTTCCTTTGTTCCAATCATGGTTGCCAGAAATAAATATCACTTTACCTTTATAATTTTCAACAGCTTTGTAATGAGCATTTAAAACTGCTTCCGCATCATTTCTTAAAGGATGTTTTTCATCAGGTAAACCGTAAGGATAAACGTTGTCGCCTAAAAATATAACTGCCGATTGATCATTTTGAGGTAGATGATTTTTTAGCAATTCTAAAATCTCATCAGGTTGGTTTCTTTTGATATTGCCCGAATCTCCAATTAACAATACTTCATATATAGGCTGTTGTGTTTCCATTAATTTAACTTACAAAAAAAACAGCAAATTATATAATTATACTAATAAATTAATATTGAATGCTTAATTTCATGGCAAAACTACTGTGTATGAAGAAACTCTACATTTTTATCTTCTTTGGATTACTAAATTTTGGATTAAAAGCCCAAGAAAATTACGGCCCAAAAATCACCGCTTTGGGTAATGCAGGTGTTGCAATTCAAGATGTTTGGTCGGCAAAAAAGAACCAAGCTGGTTTAGCAGGCATTACTAAGCCAACAATTTCTGCTGGTTATGAAAATAGGTTTGGCGTTAAAGAATTAAGCACACAAGCCGCTGTATTTGCGCTACCCGTAAAAAGTTATACCATTGGTGCTGCCTTTCAAAGTTACGGAGTTGATAGTTACAATGAGGTAAAAACTGGTTTAAGCTTAGCAAAATCTTTTGGACCAGATTTATTATTGGCTGTTGGTTTAAACTATCATCAAATAAACATTACAAATTATGGGAATGCTAATAGTTTTTCTGTTGATATTGGCGTACAGTATAGAGTTTTACCCAAATTATGGCTTGCATCCCATATTTCTAACCCAAATCAAAGTAAATATGGTGATAACACAGATCAAAAAATACCCGCACATATACAGTTTGGAGGAAATTATATTTTTTCTGATCAGTTATCTATCACATCAGAAATTGAAAAAGTTTTAGGTAATGATGCTGATTTTAAAACAGGTGTTGAATACAAAGTGGTTAAATTTGTAGCGCTAAGAGGCGGAGTGTCAGTTAATCCGTTTAAACAATTTGTTGGTTTTGGTGTAAATTACCAAAAAGTAGTTATTGATTTTGCCGTAGCATCTCATCCAGTTTTAGGTTATTCACCTCAAATTTCTTTGGGTTATGAGTTTTAAAATTAAACTGCTGTTTTTTGTGGTTTTATTGGGTTTTGTACAAATTTCTTTTGCCCAACAAACTAATGATCCTATTATAGAGTATATTATTGAATCTGTGGTTGCTAACCAAACGGAAGACTTTGATTACACAGAGTTGGTTGAAAGACTTAACTTTTATAAAAAAAATAACATTAATTTAAATAAAACCAACAAAGAACAATTACAAGAATTGGTTTTCTTAAACCCGCTTCAAATCAATAATTTATTAGAACATATAGCTGTAAATGGCAAATTAATTGACATTTTAGAATTACAAAGTATTGATGGGTATGATTTAGAAACCATAAAAAACTTGCTCTATTTTTCAAGTATTAATGCGCCTACTGGTTTTGAGAATTTTACTTTTAATAAATTATTTAAAGATGGTAAGCATGACTTGTTAATTAGATTTAGTAGGTTTTTACAAACACAAAAAGGATTTAACATTCCAGCATCTTCTACAAGTTCGAGATATTTAGGAACACCTGAAAGAGTTTTTACCAGGTATCGATTCTCATTTAGTAATAATATTCAGTTTTCTTTAAATTTAGAAAAAGATGCTGGAGAAAAATATTGGAATAATACCAACGGACAATCTGGACCCGATTTTTCTTCAGCAAGTTTATACATCAAAGACATTAAAAAAATAAAAAAATTAGTAATTGGTGATTATGCCTTACAATTTGGACAGGGTTTAACTTTATGGAGCGGATTAAGTTTTGGAAAAGGTGCTGATATTTTTACAGTTGCAAAGCAAGATTTAGGATTAAGACCCTATACTTCTGTAAATGAGTTTTCTTTTTTTAGAGGGATCGCCACCCAGGTAAATTTTGGCAAATTTGATTTTACTCCGTTTGTGTCTTTAAATAAATTAGATGCTGGTATTGCTTTAAATCCGTTAACTAATTTAGAAGACATTTCTTCTTTACAACAAAGTGGTTTGCACAGAACTGCAAATGAACTTAATAACAGAAGAAGAATTGACCAGTTGTTATTTGGAGGCAATTTGCAATATAACCACAGAAAATTATCTTTAGGTTTAACAGCATACCACTCTAACTACAGCCAAAGTTTTGCAGCTGGTAACGCTTTGTATAATAAATTTGAATTTAGTGGCAATAAATTAAACAATTTAGGTTTTAATTACAGCTATACGCTAAATAATACCTACTTTTTTGGAGAAGTTGCCCATAGTTTAAATTCCGGTTTTGCTTACCTTAATGGACTAATTAGTAGTTTATCTCCCGCTGTTTCGGCAGTTGTTTTTCACAGAAATTATCAAAAAGATTATTATTCTTTTTACAACCAAGGTATTGGTGAAGGTTCTATAGCTGTAAATGAAAAAGGATTTTATGCTGGTTTACAAATAAAAACAAGCAGAAAGTTTCAATTAGATTTTTATACAGATTTATTTAAATTTCCTTGGCTTAAATTTGGAGTTGATGCTCCCTCAAGCGGATATGATATTTTTAGTCAGTTAAATTACACACCCAATAGAGTAACACGTTTTACATTAAGGTATCAGTTTCAAAACAAGCAACAAAACTCGCCAAATCAAATGGCAACAAACGTTTTAGATTTTGTAAAAAAATCTAATTACAGAGCTGAGGTTCAATATCAAATTAATAAAAGTTTTTCTTTAAGAAACAGGGTAGAAATGGTACAGTATCATGAAGAAAATTTTTCCAATAGATTTGGTTTTTTAGCTTATCAGGACATTAATTACAGTCCTTTAAGTTCAAAATGGTCTGGTAATATGCGTTTTGCATTGTTTGATACAGATGGTTTTGACACCAGAATCTACGCTTACGAAAACGATGTTTTATATGGTTTTTCTATTCCCGGTTTTCAAAACCAAGGTGTAAGGTATTATACAAATGTACGGTACAATGTTAAACGAGGTGTTGATTTATGGATAAAATACAGCTATACGCAATTTAACGGTGTAACAACTATTGGTTCGGGTTTAGACGAGATACAGGGCAATCACCGTTCTGAAGCTAAAGTTCAATTACGTTTTCAATTCTAAAATATATGATTGCATATTTTAAAACCGAAGTTCCTTTTTTGCGTCTGGTTTTAATTTTTATTGTAGGTGTAGCTTTATCCATCACTCAAAATTTAGCTCCAAATTTATGGTACAATTACATTTGGTTTGGTTGTATAATTTCGCTTTTGATTACTGCATTAACCTATAAATACTTTAAACTTTATTTAAAAAGACATTACACAGGTTTACTTGTTTACATCACCATGTTTATATCAGGTATTGTGCTATGTAACCAACATAAAGAAATTTACAAACCAAATCACTTTTCAAAACTGCAAGCACAACAATTAATTGGTGTAGTTAATGAAGCGCCAAAAATAAAAGGAGACGTTGCAAGGTTTACTTTAAATATTAAAAATAACGTTCATAATTATAAAATTACACCATCTACAGGTAAGCTTTTAATTGCATTAAGGTTTGATACCACTAAAACTTTAAATTTAAGTTATGGAGACTTAATTATATTAAAATCTAAATATCAAATAACAGAACCTGCTTATAATCCATCAGAATTTAATTATAGAAGGTATTTATCTTTCCAAAACATTTACCACCAAACATTTATAAATCAAAGACAAATTTCTAAAATAGGAATTAACGAAGGGAACCCAATTATTGCATTTGCTCTAGATTTTAGGGAAAAACAAGTTTTAAAATTTAATCAATTTTTAGAAAATGCCAACGCTAAAGCTGTTGCTTCTACTTTAATTTTAGGTTATAGAGCGCAATTAGATAAAGAGTTATTAACTACTTACTCTAACACAGGTACAATGCATGTGCTCTCAGTTTCGGGTATGCATGTAGCTATAGTTGTGATGTTGTTAAGCTATTTATTGGGGTTTTTAGATAAACAACAAAAAACTAAAATTTTAAAAACTATAATTATTATTTTCTTAGTTTGGTTTTATGCGCTAATAACTGGCTTAGCTCCTTCTGTTTGCAGAGCAGCATTAATGATTACTTTTGTGTTAGTTGCAAAAGCAAGATCATCATCAGTAAATATATTTAACGTACTGGCTATTTCTGCTTTTATTTTACTGCTTTACAACCCGTATAACTTGGTTAATGTTGGTTTCCAACTTTCATACGTAGCCGTTGGAGGATTAATTTATTTATATCCCAAAGTGCATTCCATCTACCAAACTCAAAATAAAATTATAGGTTTTATATGGTCAACAATGGCGGTTTCTATTGCTGCACAAATTGCTACCGCACCAATAAGTTTATTTTACTTTCATCAGTTTCCGGTATATTTTATTTTAAGTAATGTATTTATCGTAATCCCAGCAGTTCTAATTATGTATGTGGGTATCGCTTTTTTATTGAGTTGGTTTTACCTGCCAGCAATTAAATTCTTAGGCTTCATTTTAAATAAACTTATCATTTTTACTAATGATGGGCTTCATTTTATAGAAAATATTCCTCACGCAAATATTACCCAAGTTTGGTTAAATAGTTTCGAAATTATTTTGTTTTATTTGCTTCTAGCGAGTATCACATTTACAGTTGCAAATATTAAATACTTAAAATATTGTTACGCTTTTATTACACTTATTGTTTTTAGTTTAACAGTAAAACAGTTTAAGCACATGAACCAAAAAAACGCCACCTTTTTTAGCCTAAGAAAAAATACTGCTATAGCATTAATTGAGGGAAGAAACGCTGTTTTAATTACAGATTTAGACAAAGAAGAATTTACTTATACATTTTCTGTTAAACCGTATTTAGATAGTTGTAATGTAAACAATATTGAATTTATTAACCCTCATTTAAGTAGCGATGAAAAAATAATCAACTTTAATAATAAAAGCTTAAAAATTATTAATCATCAAACTAATTTCTATTCAAAATCTAAACAAGATTGGTTATTATTGAGTAGCAATAAAGTGATTAATTTGGACAAAGTTTTAACAAAAAATAAATTTGAAACCTTACTTATAGACGGTAGAAACAGAGACTTTGTAATTAAAGCCCTTAAATTACAAGCCCAAAATTTAAAAATAAAAACACATACTTTAAAGCGAGAATTTGCATTAGAGTATAAATTATAAATTTGAATATGTTAATACATTACGAAGTTAAAAACAGAATTGCATCTATAATTATTAATAGGCCAGAGAAGCGAAACGCACTAAACTCTGAATTAGTTATTGCGTTAATTAAAGCTTTTAAAAAAGCAGAAGTTGATGAAGATGTGAAAATTATTGTTTTAAAAGCAAATGGAGAAGTTTTTAGTGCTGGTGCCGATTTAGATTATTTAAAAAAATTACAAGCAAATTCTTTTGAAGATAATTTGGAAGACTCTAACCTATTAAAAAAACTTTTTCTTGAAATATATCATCAACCTAAAATAGTTATTGCTCAAGTTGCTGGACATGCCATTGCTGGTGGTTGCGGTTTAGCGTCTGTTTGCGATTTTATTTTTACAACGCCAGAAGCAAAATATGGTTATACCGAAGTTAAGATAGGCTTTATACCAGCTATAGTTTCTCTTTTCTTAATTCGTAAAGTTGGAGAAAGTTTAGCTAAGGAATTATTACTAACTGGAGATTTGATTAGTGCTGATAAGGCAAAAAACATAGGTTTGGTTAATTACATATCCGCAACAAGCGATTTAGAAAAAGATGTATTACAATTTGCAGAAAAACTTTGTAAAACAACATCTTCACAATCTATTGCGTTAACTAAGCAACTAATTAATCAGGTACAAGACAAGTCTTTGTCAGAAGCTTTAGATTTTGCAGCAGAAATGAATGCACATGCCAGAGCTACAAATGATTGCAAAAAGGGAATTCAGGCTTTTTTGAATAAAGAGAAAATAAATTGGTAAATGAATTATATTGTAACATTTAATTAAAACAAACATCTAAGATAAAAACACACAAAAAATGAATAAGCTATTTAAAACAACATTAATAGCTATAGCATGTATTGGATATACATTTATAGCTCAGGCACAAAAAATTATAAAAGAAGGTACAGTTACTTATGCTGTTGAATATGATTTACCACCAGACCAACAATCAATGGCTGCGATGCTACCAGCGGAGTTTGTAGTAACTTTTAAAGGAGACTTAAGTAAATTTAATATGGATATGGGTATGTATTCAACATCTGTTATTTACAACAATGCTACTAAAGAATCTTTAAGCTTAACCGAAGTACCTATGCAAAACAAAAAAATTGCTGTTAAAATGAGTAAAGAGCAAAGTGATAAAATGCAGCAAATGCAAGCCGGAGGAGAGAAAGATTTTGATATTACAGCCACAACTGAATCAAAAAAAATTGGTGGTTATAATTGTATAAAATATGCACTTACAGAAAAATCATCTGGCGATAAAAGTGAAGTTTGGGCAACCACAGAGATAGAAATACCCTCAAATTCGTTAACAAGTACAGTTAAAGGAATTAAAGGTGTACCATTAGAATTTAGTAATGATGCAAGAGGTATGAAATCTAAAATGACATTTAAAAGCATTAAAGAAGATGCTGTTGTAGACATAAATATGACCGTTCCTGATGGTTTTGAAACTATGAAATTTGAAGATTTATTAAGCCAAATGGGCGGATAAAAAATTTAATTCTACATATAGGCTTTTAAGCTTGGGCATTCTTTTATAAATTGCACCATGCTTAAAAGCCTATTTTTTTTTATAAAATATTTCCTTTTTTGGGTTGTATTTTTCTTAATAGTTCGTTTCTTTTTTGAAATTTGGAATATTGACAAGCTATCCTCCTTCCCTTTTACAGAAATCTTAAAAACTTTTTTATACGGCATATTGATGGATATGTCTATGGCCGGATATTTCTGCGTTATCCCATTTCTAATTTCTATCGTATTTTGGCTTTTAAACAAAAACATTCCATTAAAATTTATTAACATTTACTCATACATATTATTAGCTATTAGCGCTATAATTGCCGTTGTTGATATTAATATCTATAAAGAATGGGGCACTAAGTTTAACGATAAAGCAATAGAGTTTTTATTAGATTCACCAAACGAGGCAATAGCTTCTACAAGCTCTTCTCCTATTCTTGCTAGTACTTTTGCAATACTTTCAATTTTTGTTTTAGGTTTATTTACTTATCATCTTTTAATCAGAAAAACGAACTCAATTTCATTAAAACAAAAACTATTATATAAATTGATAGCATCATTTTTCATTATTTCTTTTACTTTTTTGGCTATTAGAGGCAGCGTTGGTATTGCACCAATGAATCCAAGTAGAGTTTATTTTAGCAATCAGCAAATATTAAATATATCGGCAATTAACACCAACTGGTACCTAATATCAAACATTATTAGCCAAAGTAAGCAAAAAGGAAATCCGTATTTGTATTTTACAGATAAAGAGGCTTATGCTATAAAAGATAATCTTTATAAAAACATCAAAGACACCACAATCATTTTAAATACGGCAAAACCTAATATTGTTTTAATTATTATGGAAAGCTTTACAGCTGATGTGATAGAAGAATTAGGTCCAGAAAAAGGTGTAACTCCTAATTTTAGTAAATTAATAAAAGAAGGTTTATTGTTTACCAATATTCTATCCACATCTGACCGTACTGATAAAGGAATTGTAGCAATTTTGAGTGGCTTTCCTTCTCAAGCCATACAAAGCATCATAAAGCGAAATGATAAACAAGCAAAATTACCAGCAATACCAACTGATTTAAAGAAAATTGGCTATCGAACCTCTTTTTTTTATGGTGGCGATTTGCACTTTGCAAACTTTAAATCGTATTTAATGAGCCATAGTTACGATAAAATAATTGACATAAATAACATTAATACTGACGAAGAGCTTAGTAAATGGGGCGTTGCTGATGATGTAACTTTTAACGAATTTCTGAAAAACTTAAAAACAGAAAAACAGCCTTTCTTTTCAACACTATTAACTCTATCTAACCATGAACCTTTTTATCTTAAAGGCGATTATAAATTTGGTAAGAATAATGTAAGTAATATGTTTAGAAGCACAAGTTACTTTACAGATGAAATGTTGGCTAAGTTTGTAGCAGAAGCAAAACAAGAAGATTGGTACAAAAACACATTATTTATTGTAGTTGCTGATCATGGGCATCGTTTACCTACAGAAAAAAGGGAAATTTATGATCCAGGAAGGTATCACATTCCTCTTTTATTTTTTGGTGGTGCTTTAAAAGAAAGTTATCACAACAAAAAAATAGAAAAGGTTGGTAACCAAATAGACTTTACATCAATTCTTTTAAATCAGTTAAATATAAGGGACACTGCTTACCATTACAGCAAAAACTTATTGTCTCCACAGGTTAATGGTTTTGCTTTTTACTCATGGGATAATGGCTTCGGGTTTATGAATAACAATAAACAAGCTGTTAGTTTTGACCCTATTGGCAAAAGAGTTATTTATAAAAACAAAATTGATACCCCTCAACAAGAAAAAGAATTAGAAAAAAAGGCAAAAGCTTTAATGCAAACTGTATATCAAGACTATTTAAACTTTTAGTGCTTTATTAAAAACCGGCAATTTTTTACATCAATTTAAAAAAATCTAATTTAAGAATAGAATATACCCAAATATGGGTATGCTTAATCATTTAAAAAGTATTACTTTCATGTAAATATTTTTATGAAAAAGTTAGCCTTAATCTTCACACTTATTTTTACCTCAATTTTAGTTTTTGGCCAAAATTGGAGTGTTTTACAATTAGAAAAAGCAAACACAGCTAAAGCTATCAGCTTTTTAACATCGGTAGAAAAAGATGCTATAAAATACATCAACTTAGCCCGCTTATATCCTCAAGAATTTGCCAAATACGAAGTTACGGGCTATTATGGTACTGCTAAATACGGCGATTATCTTAAAAATTCTCCATACATCACTTCTTTGTTAAACGATTTGGCAAAAGCTGTTCCATCAGAGGCTCTCGTTTTTGACCAAGCTGCTTACGATAACGCAAAGTGCTTTGCTACTGAACAAGGTTTAGCAGGTACAGAAGGTCATACTCGCATTAATTGTAATAAAGGCAATTATGCTGAATGCTGTTCTTATGGTATGGAAACCGGAAAAGATATTGTGATGCAATGGCTAATAGACCATAATGTTGCCAGTTTAGGCCATCGAATTAATTGTTTAAACAAAAGTTATAAAAAAATTGGCTTAAGTGTGCAGTATCATAAACGTTGGGATAAAGTAGCTGTTGCCGATATGATTTGGTAACATGTTTATTATTAGAAGCCTTCTCACTTTCTTAATAATAGCTTTATTTGGTTTGCAAATTTGCTGCGCAAATATGGCTTCTCCCATTACAGAAGGCACAAAGGCATCTTCTGCACTATCTAGCAAAGACATTAATATTTTAGGAGAACAAATTCATATTAAAATTAGTAAAGATTTTTCTTTTGCTAAATACACCATTATTTACACTATTAATAACAGCTTTAGGAGCAATAAAATACCGCTGTTATTTTTAGCTTTAGACTATAAGGCCGACTTTAAAGTTTGGCTAAACAATGAGCCTGTAGAAATAAAAAGTATTCCAAATGACTATGTGAATATAGACCGTAGTAAATTTAGAGGTTTTAGCGAAAACTTTAAAGCCAATGAAGGTGAAGCAGAACGGGTATATGTTAGTTTTGAAAATAACAAGGTTGATATTTATAGCATAGAAGATCTAAAATTTTTTGAAACCAATTTAGCTACCGGTATTCATCAAATAAAAGTTGAATATATTGCAAATGTTTGGGAAGATAAATCTGATTGGGTTAAGAGTTTAAGTTTTAGATATTCTTTATCTCCGGCTAAGTACTGGAAATCTTTTAATTCTTTAAGTATTAAAATACAACAAGAGGAAAATCAAGAAATTAGCACCAATTTAGGTACAGAAAAAGAGATTATCAATCAGTTTAAATACTGGCATTTTAAAACTTTACCTGCCAATTTTATAGTAATTAAATACAAACCAAAGCAAACCGCTTTTTTAAATATATTAATAAATATTTCCCCAAATGGTTTTATGTGGCTTTTTGGAGTTATTGCCACATTAATTCATTTACTGGTTTTAATAAAAAACAGAACATCAAATAATAAAAAAAATAAGTTAATAGTTGTTATAGGAAGCCTAATTGTTCCATTTTTAACCATGTTAGTTTATAATTCATCTTTTAGTTTTATTGATAATATGATAGGTGTTAATGCGAGTAGGTTTCATGGGTATTACATCCTAATATTTGGATTATACCCTTTTGTAATGCCTATATATTGGTTAATAATGCACTTAATTAATAGGTTTTTAATCAGAAATGAACTCGCAATTTAATTTATATGTTTTGAGCTATCACAAAGCCAGATGCCCAAGCCCATTGAAAATTAAAACCACCTAACCAACCAGTAACATCAACACACTCGCCACCAAAATATAAACCCTGTATTTTTTTCGACTCTAAAGTTTTAGAAGATAGTTCGTTAGTGGAAACCCCGCCACGCATTACTTCCGCTTTATCATAACCTTTATCTCCAGCTGGTTTCACTTTAAAATGATGTATAAAGTTTTCAATAGCTATAAAATCATCTTTAGTTAAAGAAGCTAAGTTTTTTTGAGTAGGAATAAACTCGCCAATAGCATCAATAAATTTACGAGTATAAAATGCAGCTAAGTAGTTTGATAAAACTTTTTTCCCATTCGCACTTCGCTCCTGCTCTATCAAACTTATTATATTTTGATTAGGCAATAAATCAATTTCAATTTGATTACCTGGTTGCCAATAAGAAGATATTTGAAGTATTGCGGGGCCACTTAAACCCCAATGCGTAAACAAAATATTTTCTTCAAAACTTATTTCTGGTAAACTTACTCTTGCAAAAATGGAGTTACCAGATAAACCTGCAAAAAAAGCTTCTTCTTTACCTGTGATAGTTAAAGGCACCAAAGCTGGGGCTGTTTTAACAATTTCTAAGTTAAATTGCTTAGCTACTTTTAAAGAAAAATCTGTAGCGCCCATTTTTGCAATTGGCAATCCACCACTTGCCATTACTACTTTAGGGCATATTATGGTATGGCTTTTACCATGTTGCTCATAACCTATTTCAAATCCATTTGGATGTTGTTTAACAAACTTAACATCGCAATTCAATAAAATTGTTTGGTCTAATTGTTCGCATAAATCAGTAAAAATGTTTACAATATCTTTGGCTTTATTTGTTGTAGGAAAAAGCTGACCCAAAGTTTTTTCTTGTCCGCTTATACCATAAGTCTCAAAAAAAGAAACAGAATCATCAACAGTCCATTGTGACAATGCTGATTTTATAAAATGTGGATTTTCTGATACAAAATTAGCTGGTGTAGTGTGTAAATTGGTGTAGTTGCAACGCCCACCGCCAGATATTAGAATTTTAGCACCAACTTGGGCATTTTTTTCTAAAATTAAAGTGCGTTTACCTAAATAACCTGCTTGTACAGCACACATTAAGCCACAAGCACCACCTCCAATTATAACCGCATCGTAATTCATGCTTCAAAAATGGCATTTTTAAATCATATCTATAATATTTAGTAAAAATATGCGCTCATTGATTAACTTTGTACTATGGAAGAAATCTCCAGTATAACAGAATTTGGTAAGGTTTTAATTTTCTTAATAACAGGTTTATTAGCTGTTGGAGGTGCTTTTGCAGTAAATAAATTAATTGCACCGCACAAACCAAATCCCGAAAAAAACAGTTCTTACGAATGTGGTGAGGAGCCGACCGGTTCTTCGTGGATTCAATTTAACAGTCGCTTTTACGTAATTGCCCTTATATTTTTACTGTTTGATGTAGAAATGATTTTCGTTTTCCCTTGGGTCACTATATTTAGCGATAAAGAATTAATTGCTGCTGATAGCCGCTGGGGATGGCTTACATTTACCGAAATGATTATATTTTTAGGGATTCTTTTATTAGGATTAGTTTATGTTTGGCGCAAAAAAGATTTAGATTGGATTAAACCAGATGCTATTTTGCCTACCATAGATACTGCAATTCCGTTAAATGCTTATGATGGAATAAACGAAAATAAATATGTTCCATTTCAGCATAAAAAAACAGTTTCGGAACAACCAGCAACAGCACCCGTTGTTAGCAAACCCGCATTTACTCCACGATTTAAAAAACAATGAGTTTAGAAAAGCAATTAGAAAATACTGGAGTTGTAGTTACCAAATTAGATGACTTAATGAACTGGGCAAGACTTTCATCATTATGGCCCTTAAGTTTTGGTATAGCTTGTTGCGCTATTGAAATGATGGGTTCAATGGCTTCAAATTTTGATTTGGATAGATTTGGAGTTTTTCCACGCCCTTCGCCAAGGCAAGCAGATGTAATTATTATTGCTGGTACGGTTACTTTTAAAATGGCTGAGCGAATTAAAAAATTATATGAGCAAATGCCAGAACCTAAATATGTAATTTCAATGGGTTCTTGTTCTAATTGCGGTGGTCCATACTGGGAACACGGCTATCATGTTGTTAAAGGTGTAGATAGGATTATCCCTGTTGACATTTATGTACAAGGCTGCCCTCCACGTCCAGAAGCACTAATTGGTGGCATTTTAGAATTACAAAAATTGATAGAGAAAGAAAAGCTCTCTGAAGTTTAGAGAAAGGTGGAAGGTTTATAATGGAGGCTATAAGGTTTAAACCGGATTTTTTTTAACTTGAAGATCCATCTAGCTCTGTGAACTCCGAGCCCTCTGAGGTTAATAAAAAAATAAACTTTGTGCACTTTGTGACTAAAAATAATAAAAATCTTTGTGCTCTTTGTTGTTAATAAACAAAGCTCATTAAAAAACAAAATTAATGGTTAACAAAACAACCAAAAAACAAATATGAAATCAATATCACAAACCCGATTAGGTATTTTAGGCGGTGGGCAATTGGGAAGAATGCTTATACAAGAAACCATTAATTACAATATTTCTGTAAGTATTTTAGACCCAGATGCTGATGCACCTTGTAAAAACATTTGTGATTATTTTGAAGTAGGTTCTTTAGGTGATTATGAGACTGTTTATAATTTTGGTAAGAATCTTGATTTAATTACCATTGAAATTGAAAAGGTAAATATTGAAGCTTTAGAAGAATTAGAAAAAGAAGGTGTTTTGGTTTATCCACAACCACGCATCATTCGTTTAATACAAGATAAAGGTTTACAAAAGCAGTTTTTCAAAGAAAACGATATTCCAAGTTCTCCATTTCAAATATTTAATACCAAAGAGCAATTAATTGAAGCAAACTTACATTTCCCATATATTCAAAAACTAAGAAAAGATGGATATGATGGTAAAGGAGTAAAAAAAATTGAGAATGAAACCGATTTAGAAAATGCTTTTGAACAACCATCATTAGTAGAAAACTTAATTGATTTTGAAAAAGAAATTGCTGTTATTGTTGCCAGAAACCCTAATGGAGAGATAAAAACCTTCCCTATGGTTGAAATGGATTTTAACCCTGATGCTAACTTAGTTGAATTTTTAATTTCACCATCTACTTATAGTTTTGAAATACAACAAAATGCAGAAGAAATAGCAAAACATATTGCAGAAAGTTTAAATTTTGTAGGTGTATTAGCTGTAGAAATGTTTTTAACAAAAGACCATCAAATATTGGTGAATGAATTGGCTCCACGTCCGCACAATAGCGGACATCAAACTATTGAAGGCAATTTTACTTCACAATTTGGGCAACACATTAAAGCAATTTTCAATTTACCTTTAGGTAATACTGATGCAATTGCAAACGCAGTTATGATTAACATTTTGGGAGAAAAAGGTTACGAAGGTGTTGCAGAGTATAAAGGTTTAGAAGAAATTTTAAAAAAAGAAGGTGTTTATATTCATTTATACGGAAAAAAATACACCAAACCTTTCCGAAAAATGGGGCATATTACCATAATTGACGAGGATAGGCAACAAGCAATTGAAAAAGCTAAATTTGTAAAAGAAACATTTAAGGTAAAAGCATAAAAAATGACAAAAGCTACAGTAGGTATAATAATGGGCAGTCGCTCTGACTTAGGAATAATGGAAGAAGCTGCAGATGTGTTAAAAGAATTGGGAATTGATTATGAATTAACAGTAGTTTCTGCACATCGCACTCCCGAAAGAATGTTTAACTACGCCCAAAATGCAGCTGAAAGAGGTTTAAAGATTATTATTGCTGGCGCAGGTGGTGCTGCACATTTACCTGGAATGGTTGCCTCCATTACCCACTTACCAGTAATTGGTGTGCCTGTAAAATCAAGTAATTCTATTGATGGATGGGATTCTGTGCTTTCTATTTTGCAAATGCCAAATGGAATTCCTGTGGCTACAGTTGCTTTAAATGCAGCTAAAAACGCAGGTATTTTGGCGGCTCAAATTTTAGGTACTTCAGATGGTAAAATTGCTGAACGAGTAATTAAGTTCAAATCTGATTTGAAAAATAAAATTGAAGAATCTGCGGAGAATTTAAAAGCTGAAGGATATCCTTCTTCTTTTTAGTTTAAAGTAGGATTTTCTGGGAAATTAATAATGTGGGCGTATTTAACGCCCATATTTAAAACAGCTTCTTTCCAAATATCCGATTCATCAAAAATCATATCTGAATTAAATTTATCAGAAACTATCCAACTGTTTGCAGCTAACTCATCATCTAATTGATTTTTAGACCAACCAGAGTAACCTATAAAGAATTTTATTTCTTCTTCTTTAATATTATAATTGTTGATTTGTAATTTTAAACTTTCAAAATCACCACCCCAAAATAATCCATTCCCTAAATCAATTCCGCCTATTACTTTTTCAGGAATTTTATGGATAAAATGCAGAGTATCATTTGCTACTGGCCCACCAATATAAATTTGCATATTGGAATCCCAACAATCAGAAATTACATCTTTTAATAAAAAATCACTTTTCTGATTTAAAATATAACCAACAGTTCCTTCAATATTATGCTCCGTTAAAAAAACAACTGTCCGCTTAAAATTATCATCGGCCATAAATGGTTCCGAAATTAATAATGTTCCTTTTTGTGGTATAACTTTACTAAGCATACTCAAATAAACATAATTTTTGGTAAATCAGGCTGATTTTTAAAAAATTTAATAACCCAATCATCAAATATTTATGGATTTATCCTGCTTTAGCAAAATCAATCTGAGTATTATTGAAATGAGATTTAATAGTATTAATATCACTTTTAATAATAGCTAACAATTCTAAATCGTAATTATGCGTTGCCATATTAACTAATTTAGTTTTCACTTTAAGATTTTGTTCTTGTAAATCTTGTTTAATAATTGATAACAATTGATTATCAAAATTTGAAATTAAACTTTTAATTTGTTGAGTAGCTGTGGTGGTTTTCATAATCTAATTTTTAGTGATTTTTTATAAACTATTTTATAAAACCTTTACTAATGAAATGCCAAAAATTTTTAATCATATTAAAATCTTCAAAAGACATTAATTTTAAGCCAAAAACATTCGTAAAACAGAAATATCAACAATTTAACTGTCTAAAAAAAACTACATTAAATACAGCTTAAATAGTTGAAACAGACAAAAGCTCGGCTAAGTTTAAATGCTCGGTTACCATTTTTAAATTGCCTTCATTATCATAAGGCCATAGTTCTTTAGGTTTATCCCAATATAGCTCAACACCATTTTTATCAGGATCATCTAAATATAAAGCTTCTGAAACACCATGATTTGCAGCGCCACTTAAAGGATATTTATAAGTATTTAGCCGTTTAAGAATATTTGCCAAATCTTTTCTTTCAGGAAAAAGTATGGCAACATGAAAAAGTCCTGGTGCTCTTACATTGGCAAAATCTGCTCCCTTAGAATACCAAGTATTTAAACCAATATGATGATGATAACCGCCTGCGGATAGAAATGCAGCCTCATCCCCTATTTTTTGAGTTACAGTAAAACCCAGTAAATCTTCATAAAATGATAATGATTTAGTTAAGTTGCTCACCTTTAAATGAACATGACCTATTTTTGTTTCTTGTGGGATTATAAATTTCATCAATAAATATACATAGCTTTGCACAAATTTAATCTTTAGATAATGCTTATTCGTCTTTACGAGGAAAACCCAAACGAAAAAGTTTTAGAACAAATTGTTACTGTTTTAAAAAATGGGGGTATTATAATTTACCCAACAGACACTGTTTATGGCTTAGGTTGCGATATTACCAACCAAAAGGCAATAGAACGCATTGCTAAATTGAGAGGCATAAAGCCTGAAAAAGCTAATTTTTCTTTTATTTGTTACGATTTAAGTCATATTTCTGACTATATAAAACCAATAGACAATTCTACGTTTAGGGTTTTAAAGAAAGCTTTGCCGGGTCCGTTTACATTTATTTTTAATGCAAATAATAATGTTCCTAAATTGTTATCAAGCAAAAAGAAAACGGTTGGCATAAGAGTACCTGATAATAATATAGCTCGTAAAATAGTAGAAATGTTAGGTAATCCTATTCTTTCAACTTCTATACATGATGAGGATGATATTATAGAATACACAACAGATCCTGAATTAATTTTTGAAAAGTATCAAGACACTGTAGATTTAGTAATTGATGGCGGTTATGGAGACAATACTCCATCCACTGTAATTGATTGTACTTCTGGCGATTTTGAAATAATACGTGAAGGAAAAGGTGATATTTCTGATTTTATATAAAAACAAACTCCAATAACATTTTTTAGAGATAGTTATTTGATTCACAATTTATAGAGATTCCATTGCATAAAAGTTGAATGTGATTGTTGTTTGAACTAGATTATTGAATATTTAATCTATTTAAATAAAAACACTTATCAGAAATAGTAAAATATTTAAAAATAACATGAAAAAGTAATAAAATCCTTATGTAAGTAAGGATTTTGTTATTTAGAATCTAAAATATCAATGAATTCTTTATTTTAGCTGTCATGGCTCAAATCATCAACTTAAAACCTTTTAAAAGTTTTTTTAAATCAGAATCTATTGGTGGAATTATACTTATTTTATGTGTTATACTTAGTTTAATTATTGCAAACTCTAGCCTTGGAAATTCATTTATTAATTTTTTAGAGTTAAAACTTGGTTTTGAAAACAATTATCTTCAATTAAGATATCCTGTTATCCTATGGATTAACGACGGCTTAATGGCAATTTTCTTTTTAATGGTTGGTTTAGAAATTAAAAGAGAATTAGTAGAAGGAGAATTATCAAGTATAAAACAAGCCACCTTACCCATATTTGCTGCACTTGGCGGAATGTTAGTTCCAGCTGCAATTTATTTTTTAATAGATCACAGTGCAGAAACAGGGCATGGTTGGGGAATACCAATGGCTACTGATATTGCTTTTGCAATCGCAATTTTATCTTTGTTAGGTAGCAAAGTGCCCAATTCTCTAAAAATATTTTTAACTGCATTAGCCATTGTTGACGATTTAGGGGCTATATTAGTTATTGCTGTTTTTTACTCAAAAGAAATACATATTGAATATTTAATGTATGCCGCATGTATTTTAGCTTTGCTTACAGCGTTTAATTATTTCGGAGTTAAAAAAATATATTTCTACATCATTCCTGGAATTATAATGTGGTATTTAATACACCACAGTGGCATACACGCAACCATTGCTGGTGTTTTAACAGCTTTTACAATACCAACAAATACAACAGATAAAGAATCCCCATTAGAAAAATTAGAACATTTATTGGTAAAACCGGTAAACTTTTTAATAATGCCAATTTTTGCTATTGCAAATACGAATATAAAGTTTGAATCTCAAATGTTAACCAATATCACATCAGGGGTTAGTATGGCAATTATATGTGGTTTAATGATTGGGAAGCCTTTAGGTATTGTTTCTTTTTCTTGGTTATCTGTAAAGCTTAAATTGAGTAATTTACCGATTAACACTAAATGGTCGCAAATTGCAGGACTTGGTTTACTAGGTGGTATAGGTTTTACCATGTCTATTTTTATAGCATTGCTTTCATTTGATCAACCAGAATATCAAATTCAAGCAAAATTCTCTATTTTAATAGCATCGGTTAGTGCGGGTGTATTAGGTTTCGTAATTCTTAAATTTTTAGGAAAGAAAAAAGGAAGAATGATTTTGAAATAGCAGCATCAAAATATAATTACAAACCTCGTATTTTAAAAAATATGAGGTTTTTCTATTTGAAAAACAAAACATTTAAAATTTTAACAATAAAAAGCACTATTTCAATTAAAAACATATTAATACATGACTAAAATTATTCATTTCACATAAAAATTCTACAAAAACTATTAAAAACTTAATTAAATTAAAAATATTACTTAATTTTACATCATAATTCAACATAAAAATCAATTATGAGAAAATTAAGCACTAAAATCTACAAAAAATTTATTGAAACTGAATCAAAAGCAGGAATAATCTTAATTATTTGTGTTTTAGTATCGATAATGATCGCAAACTCATCTTTAGGCTATTACTTTAATGAATTTTTAAATACTAAACTAGGATTTGAGCTGAATGGAATAGATTTAAGATACTCTTCTTTAAGTTGGATAAATGATGGCTTAATGGCTGTTTTCTTTTTATATGTTGGCTTAGAAATTAAAAGAGAAATTGTTGAAGGTGAATTGAAATCTGTTAAACAGGCATCTTTACCAATAGTTGCTGCTATAGGTGGTATGTTAGTACCCGCTTTACTATTTGCTTTAATAAATTACGGTTCAGATTCTTCTAAAGGTTGGGGAATTCCAATGGCAACTGATATTGCATTTGCAATTGGAATATTATCTGTTTTAGGAAATAGAGTGCCCAATTCTTTAAAAATATTTTTAACCGCCTTAGCAATTGTTGATGATTTGGGTGCAATTTTAGTAATTGCCGTTTTTTATACTGCTGATTTACATTTTACTTATTTATTATTTGCTACTGGTGTTTTTGCATTTCAAATGGCACTAAATTATTTTGGAGTTAAAAAATTGGTTTATTACATCATCCCTGGAATGGTTTTATGGTATTTTATTCACCATAGCGGCATTCATGCAACAATTGCCGGTGTTTTAACAGCTATAGCAATACCTGCAACCAGCAAAAAAAATGCACACTCTCCTTTAGAAAAATTAGAGACTTTATTGAGCAACCCGGTAAGCTATATGATTATGCCATTATTTGCTTTAGCCAATACCAACATAAGATTTGAATCTGAAATGCTTAAAGGTTTAACAAATCCTTTAGGTTTGGGAATACTAGCTGGTTTAGTTATTGGAAAACCACTTGGTATTACTTTAGCATCATGGATTGCTATTAAATTAAAGATTGCAAAAAAACCTAATCAAGCAAATTGGAAACAACTTTCTGCGGTAAGTATGTTAGGTGGTATTGGTTTCACCATGTCTATTTTTGTATCGATACTTTCATTTGCAAGTCCATTGTTTCAATTAGAAGCTAAATTCTCTGTTCTTATTGCATCAATAATTGCAGCAGCATCCGGATATATTTTATTAAATTACCTAAGCAAAAAGCAGGTAGTAAAAGTTGTACCTGTAAAAGCTAAAAAAGAAGTGAAAGATTATAATACAGAAAATCTTGAATTAAGTATTTAAAACGCATTGCATTTAAAAAAAAAAGCCCTCATTCGTTAAAATAATGAGGGCTTTTTTGCTTTTAAGCTTTAATTATTAGCTTTTTATTTTTCCGATAAATTCTGGAATGTGTGAAAGATAATCTTCTTTATTACCAATGGTTTTAACAAAAGCGGTACCCATAATGGCACCATTTACATATTTGTTAGCTCTATCAAAACTTCTTTTATCCGATATACCAAAACCTATGATTAATGGATTTTTAAGCTCCATAGCCTTTATTCTCTCATAATATTTACTGATTTCGTCAGATTCATCTAAATTTTTTCCTGTAGTAGATGATGACGACAACAAGTAAATAAATCCGTTAGATAATTCATCTATTTTACGAATACGTTTTTCGGCAGTTTGCGGCGTAACTAAGAAAATATTAGTCAACCCGTTTTTAACAAATTCCTCTTTGTATAAATCTTCATACTCATCTAAAGGTAAATCAGGTACTATAATGCCATCTACTCCTACCGCGGCAGCATCTCTACAAAAATTGGCCACACCATATTGCAGCATAGGGTTTACGTAACCCATTAACAATACGGGTATATTTATTTGCTGGCGTAAATCTGCTAGCTGTTGAAAAAGAAGTTTAAGCGTCATTCCGTTTTCGATAGCTATTTGTGAACTGTGTTGAATTACAGGTCCGTCGGCTAATGGGTCTGAATACGGAAATCCAATCTCTAAAAAATCGGCACCAGCTTTTTCTAATGCTTGCGCAATTTTTAAAGTTGCGCCAACTTCTGGGTAACCAGCTGTATAGTAAATAGAAAGTATATTATTTCGCTTCTCTGCGAAGAGTTTGTTTAGTCTGTTCATTTTGTTGAGTTCATTATTTTAGAGATTATTAGTGATTAGTCCGCAGTCGGTAGTCAAAAGTCCACAGTTTGGTTGCATAAATAGACGGCGGACAACGGACTTAAAACTTCGGTCTTTCTACAAATTAAAATATTTCATAAAAGTAGCTAAATCCTTATCTCCTCTACCAGAAAGACAAACTACTACTACATCATCCTTTTTAAAAGTCATTTTCTCTAATTGAGCTAAAGCATGTGCCGATTCTATTGCAGGGATAATACCTTCCATTTTAGATAATAGTAAACTTGCTTGCATGGCTTCATCATCAGTAATACTAACATACTCTACTCTTTTAATTTTATTTAAATGAGCATGTTGAGGGCCAATCCCAGGATAATCTAAACCAGCGGAAATAGAATAAGGCTCAATTACTTGCCCATCTTCTGTTTGCATTAAAATAGTACGAGAACCATGCAAAACCCCTTCTTTACCCAAAACAGATGTTGCTGCAGAATGGCCAGAATTTACACCTAAACCAGCTGCTTCTGCGGCTATAAGTTTAACATTTTCGTCATCCAAAAAATGATAGAACATTCCCATTGCATTACTGCCACCACCTACACATGCTAAAACATAATCTGGCTGATCGTTACCAGTATGTTCAATTAATTGCTTTTTGGTTTCTTCTGATATAATTGACTGGAAAAGAGAAACCATTTCTGGGTAAGGATGTGGACCAACCACAGAACCGATAATATAATGTGTATCAACTGGATTATTAATCCAATCCCTCATCGCTTCATTGGTAGCATCTTTTAATGTTTTACTACCAGAAGTTGCGGGCACTACTGTAGCTCCCATCATTTTCATACGGGCAACATTAGGCGCTTGGCGCTCAATATCAACCTCGCCCATATAAATTACACACTCTAAACCTTTTAAGGCACAAACCGTAGCCGTGGCCACGCCATGTTGCCCTGCTCCTGTTTCGGCAATAATTCTTTTTTTACCTAGTTTTTGTGCTAATAAAATTTGCCCAACAGTGTTGTTAATTTTATGCGCTCCGGTATGGTTTAAATCTTCTCTTTTTAAATAAATGCTTGCGCCGTATTTATCTGATAATCTTTTCGCTAAAAATAATGGCGACGGACGACCAACGTAATCTCTCAATAAAGATTCATATTCCTCTTTAAACGCTGGTAACGCAATTATATCTAAATATTTTTCCCTTAGCTCTTCAACGTTAGGGTACAACATTTCTGGAATGTACGCCCCTCCAAAATCTCCGTAATATCCTTTATCATTTACTCTGTAACTCATATTTATGTTATTTTTTTATCTTTTTAAAAGCCATTTTTAATAGTTCTATATCTTTTAAGCCTGGCTCAATTTCAAATCTCGAATTTATATCTATTCCGTGTAAGTTGGCATTCTTTATTGCTAAAACTTGATCCAAATTAGCTAAACTTATGCCACCGCTCAATAAAAACGGTTTATCTATTTTATAATTATCTAAAATTTGCCAACTAAATGTTTCTCCGCTGCCACCATATAGAACAGTCTTTGTATCAAACAAAAATAAATCGACATGGTTTTGGTAAGGTAATAAATCTTCAAAATCAAAATTTTCATCGATACCAAAAGCCTTAATTACTTTAAAACCTGCTATTCTTAATTCTTCGCAAAATTGCGGAGTTTCTTGTCCATGTAATTGTATGGCTTTCATGCCATAAAGCTTACCAAACTCTACCACCTCTGGTAAGGTAGCGTTAACAAAAACACCCGTTTTAATTATCTCTGAAGGTATATTTTTCAAAAATTGTTTTTCAAAATCTAAACCAATAAATCTTTTAGAAGGTGGGTAAAATATAAAGCCTATAAAATCTGGATTTAATTGTACCAAGGCATCAATATTTTCGGGATATTTCATCCCACAAACTTTAATTTTTAGGCTCTTCATTTAGCTTATAGCGATTAATTGGTCAAAAGATTTTTTGGCAGCACCAGATGATAAGGATTTTTCTGCCTCGTAAAAACAATCAGCAAAGGATTTAAATGGTGTAATTGTTTGTATGGCAATTGCAGCATTACACAACACTACATTATTTTGGTTTAATGTTGCTTTATTAGCCAAAACATCAATAAATATCTTGGCAGAATCTTCTACTGTATGCCCACCTTTAATAGTTGTAGCATCAATTTTATCAAAACCTAAATCAGCAATATCATGTATTTGCTCTCCGTTTTTTGAAAAAGTTTTAAAATCACAGGTTAAAGAAACTTCATCATAGCCCTCCAAAGTGTGTAAAATGGTATAATTTGAACTAGAGTTTTGGTATATGTAAGCATAAATTCTTGCTAACTCTAAACTAAAAACACCTACCATTTGGTTTTGCGGCATAGCAGGGTTTACCATTGGCCCCAACATATTAAAGAAAGTTTTTACCCCTAATTCTCTTCTAATTGGTGCAACGTTTTTCATTGCAGGGTGAAATAATGGAGCGTGTAAAAAACAAATGTTGGCTACTTCTAAAGATTTTTTTAAAACATCCTCATCATTGGTGAATTTATAGCCTAAAAACTCCATTACGTTGGAAGAACCACAACCAGAAGAAACGCCATAATTACCATGCTTTGCAACATGATAACCAGCACCAGCAACCACAAAAGAAGCTAATGTTGATATATTAAAAGTGTCTTTACCATCTCCCCCAGTTCCGCATAAATCTATTAAGTTAAAATCTTTATTTATGGCAATAGGTAAGCATAATTCTAACATTGCCTCTCTAAAACCATGTAATTCATCAACAGTTACATTACGCATAGAATATGCGGTCATAAAAGCGGCCATTTGAGAGTTATTGTATTTACCAGAGGAAATATTGGTTAAAATTTCTTTAGACTCTTGCCTGTTAAATGTTTTCTGTTCGAATAAGTGATTTAAAATCGCTTTCATTGTTATAGATTATTTCATAAAAAAAGGGTTACCAATGGCAACCCTTAAATGTATATTCTTTTAAAATATTAAAATATGGTTTGCCCTACGAATTATCGAAGTGCCACCACCAAATTATATTTAAATTAATTTTTCTCATTATTTAGCAAATATGGGATTTTTTTAAATAGTTAAAAAATTAAAAGCTCTCTGATTGAAAAAATTTAACATAAATGAATAATATTAGAGAACATTAATTTCGCATCTAATTCAAATTTACTTTTTTATCAAACTTGTTTAACAAAGTTGAATTTGCAACCATTTTTAACAAAATTACACCAATTATTATGGATAATAATATTTGAAAAGAATTAAGAAAGCTGCTGTAAAAAGTATCCTTTTTATAATCTATCAATAACTCTCTACCAACTTCACTTTGTAGCTTACTTAAATTCCCCAAACTTTCATTTGCTTTGTTTAGGCCAAATTTAGCAATGGTAATTTCTTCGGCATTTTTATCAGATTTTTTAATTTCACTAAATGCGTTGTCAAAATAAGCTAACTGAGTTTTTAGATTTAATAGCGCATTTTTTTCTCTATCAACCAAAATTGTACCTTCATATTTCAATAATAATTTATCAAAATCTTTGTGAACAGCATTTAGTTTTTTTTCTAATCTGGTTTGGTCATTTGCTTCGTTTGCATGTAAATACTCTTCTAAAATAAACAGTCTTTGCTCATTTAAAGTTCGCATTTCATACAAATCAACAGAAGGTTGTAACCTATCTTCAAAAATTGATGCTACGGTATAATCGTTACTTTCTGAAATCTTTTTTTCTAATAAATTACTTATAATAATGGCCACCATCAATGCTACCAAAACAATGGCGGCTTTCATTTTCTCTTTAAACATTAAAGACCACTTCATAAGCAAATTTTAGGTTCTTAACTAAAGTACAAATTTTATAATTAAACCCAATATTATTTACAATTGAAAGAAGTTTAACTTTTATGGCTATCTATAAAACTGATAATTTTTTGGTACAAAGGATTACCTCCGAAAGCCATTTGAGACATCATACCAATATGTTTTTTACCTTTTATCTCTTCAAAAATTACTTTTTTTCCTTGTTTCAACATTTCATCTTTAAACGCTGGACTTTGCATTCTGATTGATAAAAAAGTTTTTTCGCCCATAAATATCAAATATGGATTATTGATGTTTGGAATTTTATAAAAAGGAGATGCTGTTTTCCACTCGGCTGGCTCGCTTGTGAAAACTTTTAGAAAACCAGGTACATATTCATCATCAGTATTTATTTGCAAGGTTAAATATTGGTGTATATTTAAGCCAAAAGCATCATTTAAAATCACCCCTTTTATTGGATTTTCTACCCCAATTTTTTCAAAATACTTTTTATCTTGATTTATTAAAGCTGCTAAATGTGCTCCAGCAGAATGTCCCATTATAAAAATACGATTTGGGTTTCCGCCATATTTATTAATATTCAGCTTTACCCAATTAACTGCTTTTGCGCAATCAAAAGCCATTTCTTGATATTGCACATTTGGAGACAAAGGATAATTTATAACTACAACAATTTTTCCTTTTCTAGCGAAGTTTCTTCCTAAAAACCAATAAGTATCTTTTTTACCACTATTCCAGGATCCTCCATGAATAAATACAATGACATCTTGAGGAGTTTTAATATTCTTTTCGTGATAAATATCTAAAAGATTAAAGTTCACTTTATCAGCGTAAGCTATATCTTTCTCTTTTTTAACTTTAGAAAATGATATGATGGACGTAAGCATAATGATTTGGAGAATTATAAAAAACTTCATTTTTTTAGGAAAACATGAATTAACAAATTAGGATTTATTAAATATATCTTAAATTATTGCAATTTACACATCAAAAAAATTAGCTTTAAATACAGCATTTCTTATATTTTTTACCACTACCGCAAGGGCATGGCTCATTTCTTCCAATTTTTGGATCTGCTTTTATAGGTTCTAGACTGCCCCAATCCTGAAATTCATTTTCATAATAATTACTACCCAAATTATAAGTAGTGTTTTCATAAATTTCAAAAATATTATTAATATCCATTTTATGGTAATTAACATTTAAATTATCAAAAGCCTTCTTTAAATAATTAAAGTCACCATTAACCATCGTATCAACAAAGTCTTTTTCATATAGTTCTTTAATAATTGGCAATAGTTGTTTCTGATTTGTATCAATTACGTCTCCAATTAACATCCCTAAATAATTTTTATCTATTAATTCTTCATCAAAATTACTTGCATTATAATAGTTTAAAGTTGCACAGTATATATCTGATATTTCATCTTGTTTGTGTTGATTATGTAATGCCATTTGGCATAAAGCTTCTGATACAGTTGATTTTATAAATGTGTAATAGTTATCATCTATTAATACAGCAGCCAAGGCTTTTGTGTTGTTAAAAGCTAGTTTATATAAACATTGCCAAAGTGTCTCAGTAATATGGTCTCCTAACCAAAAATCTAAAAACTCCTCATCGCCTTTTAAAAAGTTTAAAATTTTAGGCAAGCTACTTTCAGATTTTAATTCCATCAATAAAAATATGGCATGTAAGGGGAAATCTAGAAATTTATTGTCTTTTAAGCTATAAAAATGGCCAAATCTAAACTCTGCGTCCTTTAAAAGAGATTCTAAATCTTCAATCAAGGTTTGTTTTGGCAGTGCTAAAATTTCATGTATTAATTCTTGCTCTATTGTTATATCATTTGCATATAAATAGTTAATTTCAGTATGGTTGAACTTTGGCGGTTTTGTTATTTGAGGTATATTTTCTAAAATATTTATTCCACGTTTCTTTTTTTTACTATTTAAATTAGTGAGATAATTTAAACTGGTTTTCATCCTTAGATCATACAGTAATCCTTCCGCTTCCTCAACGTCAATATGCTCCTTATTAATTTCTTTCATTTGCTGTAAAACTTCCTCGGCTTCTGCTAATTTACCTAAACCAGCATAATACATTATCACTAGTTTAAAATAACCCAAAACCTCTGCTAAATGAAATAAATCCCTATCAGGATATAAATCTTTTAACAATAAAGTTGAACCTAAAGTAGTTAATGCTTCATCAAATTTGTTTTCATTAATTTGTTTTGTAACCAGTCCAAATAATCCAAAAAGGTAATCTGGATGGTCAATTAAAATTTGCTGATTAATTTCATTAAGCTTATCCCTTTCCCCTCTACTTTGATAAGCTACTGCTAAATAATTTTTTAGTTGCGGACATTTAGGGTACTGCTCAATAAGTTTAATTATTTTTTTAGTAGTAAAACTTTTAACCTTATTTACGTTAATTTCAAAAAATAAATCTTGTAGTATAGTTGATAATTCTGGTGTGATACCATATTTATCGTTACTAAATTGTGAATCTTCTGTTATAAGCAACCCACCTTTATAATATGTGTTGTATTCCATTGTTAATTAAATTTCAAAATTTAAACCATCGTAAGCGAGGCTAATACCTGCTGGCAATTCGGCACTTATATTTTTGTGAGTACCTAACTTATGACTAATGTGAGTAAAATAGGTTTGTTGGGCATTAATTTCTTGAGCAAAAGCTACAGCTTCATCAAAAGTAAAATGCGAAATGTGTTTTTCTTTTTGTAAGGCATTTAGCACCAGTATTTTAGTTCCTTTTATTTTTTCTTTCTCTAATTCCGAAATAGTTTTAGCATCAGTAATGTAAGTGAAATCTTTTATTCTGAAACCCAAAACTGGCATTTTAAAATGCATTACTTCAATTGGCTGTATGCTTATATCTCCTATTTCAAAAACATCATTATCAATATCATAAAACTTAATTAAAGGAATTCCTGGATATTTAAAATCGGAGAAAATATAGTAAAACTCTCTTTTTAATGATTCTTGTGTGGCTAAATTGGCATAAATAGCCATTTCAGATTTTTGCTTAAAATTAAAAGCTCTAATATCATCTAAACCTGCAATATGGTCTTTGTGAGGATGAGTAAAAACCACAGCGTCCAATTTCTGAATATTCTCCCTCAGCATTTGATACCTAAAATCTGGTCCGGTATCAATAATTACAGTTTTTTCATCAGATTCAATTAAAACACTACTTCTTAAGCGTTTATCATTTTTATCTAAAGATAGGCAAACCGCACAATTACAAGCTATAACGGGTACGCCTTGTGATGTTCCAGTGCCTAAAAATGTAATTTTCAAATTGCTAAAGTTGTTTGCTTAATAGCGTAGTAAAAAGATTTTTGTTTTTCGGATAGTTTAGTTTCATCAGCGTCAATAGTTTTTAGCAATTCTACTAAAGAAAGAATTTTACTCTCTAAATTAGAAAACTTATTCACCATCACAATTTTACTGTTTTCTATTAAACACGACCCCGTTTTAAAATTCCCTTTTTCGTACCTTACTTTAAAGCCTAACTCTTTTAACAGCAGCTCAACTTTTTCTAAAGTATGATTGGTAAAAGAGATATTCATGTTAATATTATTACAACTAATTATCTTGAGTCTTGTTTTTTAATTCTAGATAAATTATCTCAAATCAACCACATCCACTCCAGGGTATTTCTTAGCATCAAAAGAAAAAACAGCATCACTCACTTTAATATTAGGTGTAAATGCTTTTATAAAGTAGGTATAAACATTTCCGTTTTTATCATTAACCACAATGTTAGAAATTTGTTTATTTACTTTATCAATTCTCAATTTAATTTTAGAAAAAGAACGTGTTTGTAATGGCGCAAGTTCAATATTTTGATATTTACGTCCACTAATGGTAGTTTCACCTAAGTAAATATATTTGAAACCTTTTTCGTAAATGGTGAAAATTTGAGCTGGGTTTAATGCTGTTGAACTATTATCTATCTCATTTAATTGAACCTCATTATCCTGCTTTAAATAAGTCCATTGTACTTTACCGTCAGATATTAACTGTTGGTTTGCTATAGCAATATTATACTTATTCAATTTTGACTTTGCGTACATGGTACCGGCTTGGCTTTCGCTGATGTTTGCTTGTGGGTTTTTTATACTGTATGTAAAATCAGCTTTAATAACATCATAAGATCGGTATTTTTTACTTACACCTGCTAAAATAGCTTTCGCGGTAGCGTCTGATTGTGCGTATGTGAAAGTTGTTGCGCTTATTAGTGCTATCAGTAATATTATGAAATTTCGTTTTCTCATTATTAGTCTTTTTTATCCAAGTTAGACAAGAACTGTTCCAAAGCATAGTCGTCTAATATCAATACTTCTCTGGCTTTACTGCCTTCAAAAGCTCCAACAACTCCTGCTGCTTCTAGCTGATCAATAATTCTGCCTGCCCTATTGTAACCCAATTTAAGCTTACGCTGAATTAATGATGTTGAACCCTGTTGGTGCAATACTATTAAACGAGCAGCATCTTCAAACATTACATCTCTATCACTTGGATCAAAATCTTTAACGCTTCCACCATCACCATCATCGCCAACATATTCTGGCAGCACATAAGCAGATGAATAACCACGTTGCTCGCCAATAAAATCAGTAACTCTATCCACTTCTGGTGTGTCAACAAAAGCACATTGTAACCTAATTAAATCACTTCCGGTTGATAAAAGCATATCTCCTTTTCCAATTAATTGATCGGCACCGCCAGAATCTAAAATGGTACGTGAATCAATTTTAGAAGTAACTCTAAAAGCTAACCTTGCCGGAAAATTGGCTTTTATTGTACCTGTAATAATATTTACAGATGGCCTTTGTGTTGCTAAAACTAAATGAATTCCAATTGCTCTTGCCAACTGTGCCAACCTTGCAATTGGCGTTTCCACCTCTTTACCGGCAGTCATCATTAAATCGGCAAACTCATCAATAACTAAAACTATAAAGGGCAAAAATTTATGTCCGTTGTTTGGGTTTAGCTTACGCTTTATAAATTTCTCGTTGTACTCTTTTAAATTTCTTACACCAGCTTCTTTCAATAAATCATAACGCTGATCCATTTCTATACACAAAGAATTAAGCGTATTAATTACTTTTTTAGTATCGGTAATAATGGCATCATCTTCTCCTGGTAATTTGGCTAAAAAGTGGCGTTCAATCTTTTTAAATAAAGAAAGCTCCACCTTTTTAGGATCTACCAATACAAATTTTAATTGCGATGGATGTTTTTTATAAAGTAATGAAACCAAAATGGTATTAATACCTACAGATTTACCTTGCCCGGTTGCCCCAGCTACTAACATGTGAGGCATTTTAGCTAAATCGGCAATAAAGACTTCATTAGAAATGGTTTTACCTAAAGCAATTGGCAAATCCATGGTGGTGGTTTGAAACTTTTCCGTAGCGATGATGGAGCGCATAGAAACCATTTCTGGATGTGAATTTGGCACCTCAATACCAATTGTACCTTTTCCTGGCATTGGCGCAATAATCCTAATTCCTAATGCGGCTAAACTTAAAGCGATATCATCTTCTAAGTTTTTAATTTTAGAAATCCTTACACCTGGTGCAGGAATAATTTCATAAAGCGTTACCGTTGGGCCAATAGTTGCTTTAATTTTGTCAATTTCAATGTTGTAGTTGTTTAACGTTTCTACAATTTTGTTTTTATTGTTTTCTAATTCGGTTGTATCAACAGCTATTTTATTAGAACCATATTGCTCTAAAAGTTCTAAAGTTGGCGTTTTATAGGATGCTAAATCTAAAGTTGGATCATATGCCCCAAATTGTTCTACTAAATCTTCAGATTTTATTTCTTCTTCTGTTTTCTCTAAACTTAACTCTAACTCTTCGGGTTCAATAATTTCCAGTTCTTTATTTACTGTTTTTTTAACTTCTTCAAAATCTGGTTTTATAACATTATCAAAACCGTCATTATCTAAGGTATTATTTACCTCAAAACTATTAGTTTTTACTGTTTGTGCTTCTTCAATAACTGGTTTTGGGGGCAACGGCGCATTTACAAGAGGTGTAGTTTTCACTTCTTGGTAGCGACGAGCAACATAATCTTGTTGTTCTAAAACTTCTTCCTCATCCTCTTCTATCTCCCCAGCATAAGCATGTTCAACTTCGTATTCATCAACTGGATCTGTATCTAGCAAAGGTTTTGGCGTTCTTTTAGGTAATTTAAAATCAATATTATAAGCCATAACCAAACAAGTTAGTCCGGCAAAAAGTAATAAGCCACCTACACCGCTACTACCAATTTGGGCTTGTAATAATAAATTAGTGTAATAACCAAATTCTCCTTCTAAGAAATGAGGATAATCACCTATAAAAGCATGAAAAAAAGCGAAGGTTACTGAAGTGAAAATTAATAAGAAAAAGCAATAAGCCAGGGTTTTAGGTAGCGATAATAGTTTTACCTTAAAAAGTAAACGATATCCAATTATAATGAAAATGAATACGAATATAAATGAAGCTAAGCCAAACCATTCGTATATAAATTGATGGGATAGCAAAGCACCTAATTTACCGGCCCAATTTTGAATATTTGGATCTAAAACTCCATTAGATTTTAACTCCTCAGAGGTTTTAAAGAAATTACTCCAACCACCATTAGCATCAATCACATAACTTTGGTCTTCTTGCCAAGTAAATATGTAAGAGGTAAAAGAAATTAAAAAATAAAGAGCTAATAATAAAATAAATAAACCAGCAATTTTAATAACCCTATCATTATTAAAATTTAGCTTCGGAAAACTTTCCGTAGGTACTTTTTCTGTCTTTTTCTTAAACGGTTCAGAAGATGCCGAAGCTTCTTCTCTAAACGTATTTGTTTTAAATTGATTTCCTCTTACAGGCATTCGCTAATAAATTTTCACAACAAATATAATTTAATGCTTAGGTAGATGCTAAAATAATTTCTTTTAATTACTTATATCATTAAAAATTGGTTTTTTAAAAAACTCTTTTTACTGAATTATAGCCAATTGAAACAAAAAACTCAAAGTTTTAAATTCTAGGTTATTTTTATTTAAACATTTTGTGGTACAAGAAAGAGCCTGTTTAAAATTCATTTAATAATTTGTTTACAATTATCTTTTGCTACAAATCTTTATTTTTTTTGAATTACAGTTTCTATTGGAATTAAAGGATTTTTGCTTTTCGCAAGATAACTTCTGTTTTATTTTGCATAATCTCCCTTTATTCAATCACAAATTACCATTAAATATTTTTTTAAATTAAATTTATACTGGTTTTTAAAAAAAAATGTAACGTATCGAATCAAAATCTTAAATTATGATCAAAATTAGGCGATATATTTTTTTGCTTTAGAATTTATGTATAATATTACTGCTTAAACTTTCAAAATGCAACACACTTTTTTAGAAGATTTAATCATTAAAGAAGATGAAGAAGCAATAAAAAAGCTTTTATCAGAAAAACCAGAGTTGGTAAATGAGGAAACCAGTCATCAAGTTTCTCCGCTGATGTTATCTTGCTACTTCAACAAAAAACAGATAACACCAATTTTATTACAATTTATAAAAGATATTTCTTTACAGGAAGCATCTGCGGCAGGTAAATTTGACGAAGTTGCACACCAAATTTTTAAAAATCCAAATCAAATAAACAATTTTTCTAATGATGGTTTTACGTCTTTAGGCTTAGCTTGTTATTTTGGACAAGAAGAAGTTGCTCGTTATTTAGTTTTGAAAGGTGCTGATGTTAATTTACCCTCAAAAAACGGATATCATGTTTTTCCGTTACACTCTGCGGTAGTTGGTAATTTTACAGGAATTAGCAAAATGTTGATAGAAAACGGCGCAGAAGTTAATGTGGCACAATTAAACGGACTTACACCATTACACTCGGCAGCACAAAACGGCAATATTGAATTAATTATTTTATTATTAGAAAAAGGTGCTGATACAACTTTAAAAATGGAAGACGGCAAATTACCAGCAGATTTGGCAATGGCTAAAGGATTTATTGAAATTGCTGATATTTTGGCTTAATATTTTTGAGAATAGTTGGTAAATCAAAAAAAACAATAATTAAATATCCCAATACTGCACTTTTTTACGTTTTATAAACGTACGAATATCTAAAACTATAGCGGCAAAAAAGTAAAATGCTAAAGGGAAACCCACTGCTAAAAAAGACGTGTAAATAAAAAACAATCTTATTTTTGATTGCGAAATCTCAAACTTATCGCCTAAATAGGTGCAAACACCAAAAGAATAACGTTCAAAAAAAATCAGAATTTTATTAATCATATTCTTAATGTTTTATAATTTTTAAACCAATGCCACAATTTAGGCATTTTTTTTCATCACAGTAATATTTTTTTAAATGAATAATTGCTTGTGTATCAAACGCATTGCTCACATTAAATCCTCTTTCAATAAAACCTCTGCTAATTTTATTTTCCTCTGGCTTAATAGTGAGCAATAAATTAAAAGCCAATTCCACAAATTGTTTGTCCCCTATTTCTTGTCCGTAAAAGAATAAAAGTGGCGTTAAAGCATTAATTAAAATATTATCAATACTTAAATTCCCAATATTTATACTTCGTTTAGCAACCTCTTTATCAAACATGTAATGCTTTATCCAATAGTTATTTATGGGCAAATCTTTAAATATTGCACTATAATCTGCTTTGTTTTTTACAGCTATAATTTTTGAAAACAAATGTTGAGATTTTAAAACCAATGCCGCAAACTGACTCAATCTAACTGTTGGAAAATTATCAGGTCGGGTTTTAGAGAATTTCCATAAGCTTATATCAATTACATTAAGTTGGTATTTGGCTCTTAAAAATTGAAATTCTGCTTTTAATTGAGATGGATATTCATCTTTTAGTTCACCTTGTAAGAATCCTGCAACACCAAAAACCAAGGCTTCTACCTGTAAAACAGAATTTTTGTGTTTTGCTAAAATAAGCTGCGGTAAGTTTTTAGATAACAACTCGAAAGGCAAAGCATTTACTTTAAAACCAAAGCTTTTGGCTAAAACGGTATAAAAGGTATCTTCCCAACTGCCATTATATTTATTGTAAATATCCTTTATAATTAGTGATTTATGCTCTAACCGTTCGGTAAGCATTCTATCTAAACATTGATGTTTCGTAAAATCATCCACCAAATTAACTTGCGCCTCGCATGGTATCCAATAATTATTTTGACTTATAAGCTCGTAATTCTCAATAACTTGAGGATTTACCAAGTTTTTAAGTTCTAAAACAGGCAACAAAGTTTTATCTGTTCTG
Organism: Pedobacter alpinus; assembly: GCF_042684645.1. Lineage (NCBI taxonomy): Bacteria > Pseudomonadati > Bacteroidota > Sphingobacteriia > Sphingobacteriales > Sphingobacteriaceae > Pedobacter > Pedobacter alpinus. Next base: position 141,853 of record NZ_JBHULV010000052.1, on the reverse strand, counting down.
TAAATTGGCACATCATGTGTCCAAACTACATGTAAAATAACGTTATCATAAGCCTTATCTTTTTGGTGATGGTGTTTCAACCAATCAGAAGATTTGATGTGAATTTCTACATTCCCAGCCCAAATTGTTTCTGCAATTTTTACTTTGGCGTTAAAAAAATCAGGACCCGAATCTAAATTATGTATTCCAAAATTAATAATTTGTAAAGATTGATGATCTGTGGTAAATAATTCTAAAGGATTGAAAAGTTTATACTTCCAAATAAAATGTAATATGTTTTCGGTAGATAGCATGGTTAAATTTATGAAAATATAAATTTAGTTGGTGTAAATTTTAATCTAAAATTAATATTACCTATTAGATAATATAATTTATAATGAACTGTTGCTTTTGATTGGAAATAATAATATGTTTATGAAAACCCAAAATGATATGCTAAACCGTAGAAAATTTTTAAAAACAAGTGCCTTATCAGCCGTATTAGCCATAAATATTCCACAAATTGTTGAAGCTGCAATGCCAGAAACACAAAAACCAAACATTATTAAACAAGATGATATTATTCTTTTTCAAGGAGATTCTATTACTGATGCTGGCAGAAAAAGAGAAGATGCCAATTTTAACACCAATAATAACTTAGGTACAGGTTATGTTTTACATACTGCCGCAGAGCTATTAACCAGCAACGCATCAAAAAATTTAAAAATCTATAACAAAGGTATAAGTGGCAATAAAGTTTACCAATTGGTAGAACGTTGGGAAACAGATTGTATGGCTCTAAAACCAAATATACTGAGTGTTTTAATTGGCGTTAATGATTATTGGCATTTCCATAGTGGCAAATACAAGGGCACTGTTGAAATTTATGAAAATGACTTTAGAGCGCTTTTACAAAAAACAATGGCTCAATTCCCAGATTTGAAATTGGTAATTGGCGAACCTTTTGCCCTTAAAGATATTAAGGCTGTTGACGATACTTGGTACCCAGCTTTTGACGAATATAGAATGACTGCTAGAAAAATAGCGAAAGATTTTAATGCAGTTTTTGTGCCTTATCAAGCTGTTTTTAATGAGGCTTTAAAATATGCCCCAGGTGTTTACTGGACAAATGACGGTGTACACCCAAGTTTAGCTGGCGCAAAACTGATGGCAAACGCTTGGCTTAAAGCAACAAAAACTATATAATGCTAAACACATTATATAATTGACTAAAGCCAAATGCTTAAAGCTAAAAGCTAAAAACCTGATTATATGAATATTATATAATTATTTTTCGAATTATTTATAAAAGCTTTGGTAAATTGCATATTATTTTAATTAGCACAAAATGATAGATCTTCTGAATTTTAAAGAGATACTTTCTGTATCTATGATTCTTTTTGCAATTATTGATATTTTAGGTTCAATTCCTATTATTATTGATTTAAGACGCAAAGCCGGCGGACATATACAATCAGAAAAGGCAACTTTGGTTTCTTTGTTTTTGATGCTTATTTTCTTGTTTTTAGGCGAAGGCTTATTAGGAATTATAGGCTTAGATATTTCTTCTTTTGCTATTGCTGGTTCTATTGTTATTTTTATAATTGCAATGGAAATGGTTTTAGGTATTAACTTTTTTAAGGAAGAAATACCCGAATCAATATCTATTGTGCCATTGGCATTTCCATTAATTGCTGGGGCAGGCACCATGACTACCCTTCTATCCTTAAAAGCAGAATATGCCACCATTAACATTGTGATAGGTATTTTTGTAAATCTTATTTTTGTTTACGCAGTACTAAAAAACTCCTTGCGTATAGAAAAACTTTTTGGCCCCACTGGATTACATATTTTAAGAAAAGCTTTCGGTATAATTTTATTAGCCATTGCTATTAAAATGTTTAGAAACAATACTGGTCTGTAGGTTTTTGTTGATTAGTTTTATTAGCTGAGTTTTAATTTAATAATTTTTTAATTAGTGAAGTAAAAAAAGCTATAATAGATGCTTTTCTCTTCACCACGTCATGTCGAAGATACGAGACATCTCACAAGTAAGTTCTGCATGTAGCGTTTAATACCAAATATATGAGATGTCTCACTATCGTTCAACATGATGAGTTTTCTTAACTTCATCACCTTGGGCTAGCGTTAGCAGATGCTAGAAGAAATTAGCAGCCAATTTTAATCAATGAAAAGAAAAAAAATTTGGGATTTATATAAAATTTAAAGAAAATTAAGTTTCCACATTTTTTAAAGTGCTTTTTAATTTTAACTCCAACAATACAAATATTAGATTAGTTGTTTCAAATAAAAAATATCTTTAAACTTCTGGCACCATGTGCGCCTAAAACTAAGCTTTGCTCAATATCTGCTGTTTTTGATGGCCCTGCTACAAAAGTTCCAAAGCCATATCTTTTATCCCCTATTAATTGGTAGGCATGGTGCATTGTGGCTACTATGTTTTCTTTATTTACAATAAAAGCCAAATGTTGAGGAATAAATGGCAGTACTCTTTCACTAAATAATTCATCATTTATCCAACAAGCTCCGTTTTCGGCAACTGCAAAATGTGCTGGTAAAATCATTAGTTCAACATCTGCTAATTGGTGGTTATCCGCTCCATTAAATTCTTCGGCAATGGTTGAGTATTCTTTTAATGGGCTAACAATTCTTACTTTACCAACTGCAAAATCAGTTTCAATTTGTTTAATAACTTCCTCTGTATTATTTACTCCAAAAACCTTAGCTCCTATTCCTTCAACTACTCGGGTAAATTCTGCTTGTAAGTTTTCTGTGGGTGTTACAAAAAAGTGTGCTAATGATGGCATCACTAACTCATCTGGCTGGTTTTGCTTTACTGCAGCTAATATTTGGTCTCTGCTACTCATTATTATCCTTTCTATTTTTACTGTACCATTCACCAAAAGATGATGTTGGCACTGTTGGCATTTCTCTGTGTAAATACCATGCATTAAATTTATTGTTTGCTACAAACGGAGCGTATTTAAGTGTTACTCTGGCAGCTTTACCAGCAAGCCTGTACATTGTTGGCGATGCTAATGTTTTTGCCATAACCTGAATTGCTAATGCTTTTTTAGGATCTACTATTCCTTCTTTAACTAATACTTGTCGCCATTTGTACAATTGGTCGTGAATATCAATTTTTACCGGACAAACATTAGAACATGAACCACAAAGGGTTGATGCAAATGGCAAGTCGGCATGTGCTTTCATATCTAAATTTGGCGAAAGTATAGAACCTATTGGCCCAGCAATTACAGCTTGGTAACTATGTCCTCCACTTCTGCGATAAACTGGGCAGGTGTTAAAACAGGCCGCACATCTAATGCATTTCAATGAATTTCTGAAATCTGGCCTTCCTAGCTGTCTTGTTCTGCCATTATCTACCAATACAATATGCATTTCTTTGCCTACAATTGGTTTTGCAAAATGACTAGAATAAGTAGTGATGGGTTGCCCTGTGGCGCTTCTTCCCAATAATCTCAAGAATACAGAAAGGTGTTCTCTTTTAGGGATTATTTTTTCAATCCCCATACAAGCAATATGGATATCGGCTAAATGTGCGCCCATATCTGCGTTGCCTTCATTGGTACAAACCACAAATTCACCTGTTTCTGCAATGGCAAAGTTTACGCCTGTTAATGCTGCTTTACGGGTTAAAAAAGTATCTCTTAAGTGTTGTCTTGCGGCTTCAGTTAGTAGTTGTGGGTCGGCACTGCCTTTTGGTGTGCCTAAATGTTCATGAAATAACTCGCCTATTTCTTCTTTCTTTTTATGGATGCAGGGTAAAACAATATGACTTGGTGGTTCTTTTGCCAACTGAACAATACGTTCGCCCAAATCAGAATCTATTACGCCTACTCCGTTTTTTTCTAAAAAATCGTTTAAATGGCATTCTTCGGTCAACATCGACTTACTTTTTACCATTTCTGTGATGTTATGCTTTTGCAAAAGTGAAAGTACAATTTCATTATGCTCTTTAGCATCTGCCGCCCAATGAATTTGAATACCGTTTGCTTTGGCATTTTTCTCAAATTCTTCCAAATAATTATGAAGATTTGAAAGGGTATGGTTTTTTATTTGAGAAGCTGCCTCTCTTAGCTCTTCCCATTGCGAAATTTGATGCGCTACTTTGTCTCGCTTTTGGCGGATAAACCACAATGTTTTATCATGCCAATCTACCCTATCTTCATCTAAATTAAATACTCTTGATTTTTCTGCGTGGTCTGCTATTTTCACTATTTTCTCCCGTTTAAAATCTCAGCAATGTGTATAATTTTGGTTTTACTATTCTGCCTTTTCAAAATACCATCCAAATGCATTAAGCAAGACATATCAACACCTGTAATGTATTCTGCTTGGTTTCTAACATGGTCTGCTACTCTATCTAATCCCATTTTTGAGGACACTGCTTCTTCTGCAACGCAAAAAGTACCACCAAAACCACAGCATTCGTCCTTTCTGTCTAGCTCAATCATTTCTATACCTTCAACCATATCTAATAGCTGTTGTGGTTTTGAAAAAGCCGCAGCATTTAATTCTGACATTTGAGATATTTTTAAACCTCTTTGCCCATGGCAACTTTGGTGCATCCCTACTTTATGCGGAAAGCTAGCAGTCAGCTTATCCACTTTTAAAATATCAGTTAAAAAACTAACTAACTCAAATATGGTTTCACTTATTTTCTTGGCTTCCGCCGGATGATTTTCATCATGCAAATGTTCGCGAATATGCAATACACAGCTTCCTGATGGAGCTACGATGTACTCAAAACCCTTAAAGTTTTCTACAAAGTTTTTATTACAGCCTCCGGATAAATGTTCGAAACCTGAATTTGCCATTGGTTGGCCGCAGCAGGTTTGGTTTTTAGGATAACTAACCTGACAACCGTATTTCTCTAACAATTCTAGTGTTGCAATGGCAACATTAGGATAAAACTGATCTACATAGCAAGGAATAAATAAGGCAACTCTCATTAATTAATTGTTTTTTACTGGTGATACAAAAAGTTTTAAAGCAATCATATCAGTTGGTAATGGTTTTTTATTCCAATGTTTGTGTATGGCAACTGCCGCACCCATTGATGTTGCTTGCGCCATAGAGGCAGCGTAAACTTCAATTTCTGGGAAAACCATTGCCAATAAATTCATAAATATCTGGTTTTTTGAGAAACCTCCATCAACAAATATTCTTTTAACGCTTGTGTTTTTTAACACTAGCGTTGTTGCAACATATTGTTTAAAAACGAGTGTAAAAATCAAATAATGATAAGCTGCAACATCGTCCTCAAAATCAGTTAAATTCACCTTAGAAAAATCAAAGTGGTTTTCTTCTAAAGTATCAAAATACTTAACCAAACTACCTTTCGGCAGGTATTCTGACAATAAATTCAAATCTAATTTTACCGTTTTATATTTCCCTACTGAAGTTTCAAAATGTTCAGCAATTCTTTTCACTTCTTGCTCATGTTCAAAACCTGCAAACAAACGAGATGCTTTTATTGGTTTACCTTGAAAAGATAAATAGCACAAACAATCTTTATCTAATTCTTCTTTTGTTAAAGGCACACTATTAAAAGGATTTAAACTGATGCACCAAGTACCTGTTGAAAGCAAAATAAAAGGTTCTTTAAAACTCTCTAAATAGGGTATTAATGCGGCAGAACTGTCATGCAAACCAACTCCTGTTAAATAGTTTTCACTCGGAAAAGTGGATTGCATTACATCATCTCCAGAAAAAATTGGTGCTAACATATCCTCTAATCGTTCTTTAGTAACCCATTCATGGTAATTTTGTTTTTCAAAATTCCATAAATTTGTATGACAACCAATACTCGTAATATCGCTATGCATTTTGCCCGTAATTATAGAGCTCATGTATTGAGGTAAGTGTAATGCGTATTTTACCTGTGCAAAAATTTCAGGTTTTTCGTACTTCATACGGTACAGTTGCATCCCAGAATTTAAGCTGCCCAAAACAGGTGAAGCTGTGCTTACCGCAATTTCTTTTTCTCCTCCGTAAGTATCATAAAACTGCTTTTTTAAAGCTTCTGGGTATTCTTTTAAGTAGTTATATAAGGGCGCTAATGGTTTTCCATTCTCGTCAACATATACCAAACTTGCACCATAGGTAGAAAAATTGATAGCTTTAATGTCAAATTGCTTGTTCCTTAACACTTCATGTAAAGAGTCGAAAACAGAAAGTCTTAAACTTTCTAAATTTTCGCAGGTGTCTCCGTCCTCATCTTTTGTTTCAATAAATCTGGCTGTACGTTCAAAAACTATTTTATAATCTTCATCAAATAAAAACAGCTTTTTATTGGTTTTCCCAATATCAAATATGGCAATAACTGGAATTTTCATTTTTTAATTATTAGATATGAGATGTGAGTATTGAGATATGAGTAGCTCTAAATGGAAGCAAAACATAATGATATATCTTTGTGTTTCCTGCATCCCGCAGGCGAGGTAACACGATATTCATTCATACCCACAAAAAACCTTACCCACCATTTGGCGGATATATCTTTTTTGTTCTATTCTTCGACTCCACTCAGAATGACAAAAAAGACATTGCATCCATCCTTAACGCAAAAAGAAATGAAATATGAAACAAAGACACTCTTAGAAGTACTCATATCTCACACCTCATTTCTCAAATCTCATCTACAGTCCTGTTGCTTTAGTTTCAGAACCTCTTTCGTTTATTAAAGCTGCTCTTACATTTGCAGCTCTAAATAATTTTACCGGATTTAATGCTCCACCGTTTTGTAACCTAGCTTCTGCAATTAATGGGCGCACATCTGTACGATAAGCTTGTTGCAAAATTTCTTGTGCTAAGCTTACATCATTTTTTTGCTGAGCAGCTTTTAACGCAACTCTATCTACAATTAATGCTTGTGCATAAGCCATCATAATAGCTTCTACAGATTGTAATAAATCTTCTAAAGGATCTTTAATATTATGCGATGCATCAATCATCCAAGCTAAACCTGATGCATGGTTCATTTTTGCATGGTCCATACCGTCCACCAACTCGTTAAAAATTAAGAACAATTGGTAAGGCTTAATGGCTCCAGTAGTCAAATCGTCATCTCCATATTTAGAATCGTTAAAGTGGAAACCACCTAACTTACCTTCCATCAATAATAAAGACACGATTTGCTCAATATTAGCATTTGGTAAATGGTGACCTAAATCTACCAAGGTATATGCTTTTGGACCTAATTTAGTAGCGTATAGCAAAGATTGACCCCAATCTGCCACCGTTGTTGAGTAAAAGTTAGGCTCGTTAGATTTATATTCTACAAACATTTTCCAATCTTCTGGTAATGCTGCGTAAATTTCTTTCAAACTAGCCAATGTGTTTTCAAAAGCTTCTCTAAAATTTAACTGTCCGGGAAAGCTAGAACCATCTGCCAACCAAACGGTTAAAGATTTTGAGCCTAATGCATCGCCTTGTTTAATTACTTCAATGTTATGTGCAATAGCTTGGTCTCTTACGCTTTTTTTAACGTTTTGTAACGAACCAAATTTGTAACTAAATTCTTGACCAGGTTGATCTTGAAATGTATTTGAGTTTACAGCATCAAACTTTAGGTTTAGCTTTTTAGCTAAGCTCATGATCTTTTCTGCATCTTCTGGAATATCCCAAGGAATATGTAAAGATATGGCTCCGCTAGATTGGTTTAATTGGTGTAATAAACCAATGTCTTCCATTTTTTCCTCTAAATTACTTGGCTCCCCGCCACCAGAAAAGCGACCGAAACGAGTACCACCTGTACCTAATGCCCAGCTTGGTATAGCAATTTGAAAGTCTCTTAATTTTTGGATATGTGCATCAGCCCCTTCGTTTTCTTCTAAAAAGAATGCTAATTTTTTTTGATGTTTTGCAGCTAATTCTTGATTATGCTGCTCTATAATATTTTTATCTAAAATCATAATTGGTTATTATGTTAATTCCCCCAGTTTAAAGGGGGAATTGTTTAATTCAAATTATTTTAATAGTTATGTTAATGTAAACATAACGGCATGATTACCTCCCCAAACCCCCTACAGAGGGACTCCTGTCAAATGGTTAAACTCGTTATTACCATTCTACATTCCCACAATAATTCCTCTCCTTCGGAGAGGTTAGGTGAGGCTCTTACCTTGCAAATGCCATTGCCACGCCACCATCAACATTTAACATGTTACCTGTTGATTTTGACAATAACCCCCCTGTTAATGCAAAACAAGCATTCGCAATATCAACCGGAAGGATAATTTTGTTTAACAAAGTTCTTTTTGCATAATAAGCTGGTAATTCTGCTACAGTAATTCCGTAAGCTTTTGCTCTGCCTTCAGCCCAACCGCCTGCCCAAATATTACTATCACTAATAACAGCATCTGGGTTAACAACGTTTACCCTGATTCCGGCTGCTCCTAATTCGGCAGCGTTTAATCTACTTAAGTGTAATTGAGCTGCTTTTGCACTTCCGTAACCTGCATTATTAGGGCCACTAACTAAAGCATTTTTACTCACAATATTAATCACATCGCCGCCCATATCCTGTTTTTTCATTACTATTGTAGCAGCTTGAGTTACCAAGAATTGGCCTTTAACTAAAACATCATATAATAAATCCCAATCCTTTTGACTATGGTCTTCTATTGATTTAGAGATAGATAAGCCTGCATTGTTTACAATAATATCTACACCACCAAAGCTTAAAGCAGCAATTTTCATTGCGTCTTCGCTATGTGTTTGGTTAGTTACATCTAATATTGCAGTTGCATAAGCATCTTTACCAAAATCTTTTTTAAACTCTTCTCCTGCCTCTGCTAATCGCTCAGCATTCATATCATTTAAAATTACGCATGCACCTTCTTCTACAAATTTGCGGGCAATTGCTTTACCAATTCCACCTGCACTACCTGTAATTAAAGCTACCCTACCAGATAAAGCTTTAGGCTTAGGCATTCTTTGCAGTTTTGCTTCTTCTAATAACCAATATTCAATATTAAAAGCTTCTTGACGAGGTAATGAAGTATATTCTGAAATGGCCTCAGCACCTTTCATCACGTTAATTGCATTTGTATAAAACTCTGCTGCAACGCGGGCAGTTTGTTTATCTTTTGAGAAAGAGAACATTCCAACACCTGGGTAAATGATAATTACCGGGTTAGCGTCACGTACTGCAGGACTATTATCATGTTTACAGGTATTATAATAGTCTGTGTACATTTTACGATAAGCTTCAAAAGCTGGCGCTAATTTCTCTTTAATGGCAGCTATATCACTTAAATCTGCATCTTTAGCTAAATCTAAAACTAAAGGACTAATTTTAGTTCTTAAAAAGTGATCAGGGCAGCTGGTTCCTAATGGTGCTAATCTATCTAAATCGTTTGAATTGATGAATTCTAAAACTCTATCATCATCAGTAAAATGACCTAGCATAGAACGTTCGCTAGAGCAAAATCCTCTTAAAATTGGCGCTAAATCTGCTGCTTTTGCTAATCTATCGGCTTTAGTTAAAGATTGGATTTTTTGACCACCAAAAACAGGACCTTTTTTACCGTAATTTTCTTCTAAATACTCAGCACATTTTTCTATTACCTCTAAAGTATTCATGTAGCTTTCGTAAGCAGTATCTCCCCAAGTAAACAAACCATGAGAACCTAACATGATGCCTCTTATACCTGGATTTTTATCCAAACATTCTTTAAGTTGTAAACCTAAATCGAAACCTGGCTTTTGCCATGGCACCCAACCAATTGTACCACCAAATAACTCTTGTGTAATTTTTTCGCCGTCTTTAGCTGCTGCAATAGCAATAGCTGCATCTGGGTGTAAATGATCTATGTGTGCAAATGGTAAAAAACCATGTAAAGGTGTATCTATTGATGGTGCTTTTGAAGCTAAATCATAAATGCAGTGGTTAAATAATTCAACCATTTCATCTTCATGATCCATGCCGCGGTAAACGTTTTTTAAAGATCTTAATCTTTCTACATAAAGCGCTGCAAGTCCGCTTTTCTTTAAGGTTCCAATATCACCACCAGAACCTTTAATCCACATTACTTCTGTTTCTGCACCTGTTAATGGGTCTTTTGCTAAAGCCTTACAAGATGTGTTTCCACCACCATAATTGGTTAATCTTAAATCGGCACCTAAAAGATTTGAACGATAAATTAAAAGTGCTACTTCATCTCCGGCTAATTTTGCTGCTTCGGCATCGTCCCACAAATAGCTTACATGCTTAAAAGAAGTTGTTTTAGTTGACATATTATATTTTTTTAATTTTTATTATTTAATTGAATTACCGTAACCAACTACCAATATTGATATAAGTATAATTACTATTCCTGCTATTACTGTACTAAATGTTTTTGACCTAACGCCTTTCCATTCTTTTAAAATAATACCCCAAAGGTTTGCTACCAATATGATAAAAGCCATGTGAAGTATCCAAGAGCTTGCTCCGTTACCTAACAAACTTTCTCCCATTCCGTAAAAGAAAAATTGTAAAAACCACGTTGTTCCTGCCAAGGCAGAAAAAATATAATTTTTGGCTAAAGGCGTTTTTGAGTTGCTGTAATCACCAAATGTTTTGTTACGGGCATTTAATATCATACACCAAATAAAATTGGTTAATAAACCTCCCCACATGATAATAATGTAGGTTACATTATTTTGATACAGAAACTCGCCTTTACCAGGATTTGCATTCTTCCAAGCAGTGTTTGCAACATCAGCCATATCTTTTCCGGCATCAATACCAAAAGCAAAACAAGCACTTAAAATACCTGATACTATTGCAACAAATAAACCCAAACCAATTTTAAACTCAGTATTAGATGCATCTTTTTCTGCATTACCTAAATCTTTGTCTTTCATACTGCCTGCAATTGCGCAAACCACAATACCAAGAATACAGATAAATAAGCCTAGTAAAACAAGTTGCCCCCAAGTAGAACCAGCAATCATACTAATAGAGTCTTTTCCGGCCTCTGGATAATACTCATAAAAAACTGATGGTATTAAAGCGCCAAAAACAGAACATAATCCTAAAATAATAGAACTACCTAATGCAACACCAAGATACCTAACGCCTAGTCCGTAGGTTAAGCCTCCTATACCCCAAAGTGATCCAAATAAAAACGTATAAAAAAGTACAGAGCCTGAAGCTTCACTAATAATATCTGCAAAACCTGGAATTGTTAAATAGGCCGCTAGTGGTGGTACAATTAGCCAAGAAAATATTCCGCCTACTATCCAATAACTTTCCCAAGACCAGCCTTTAACTTTTTTGTATGGGATGTAGAAACTTCCAGACGCAAAACCGCCGAAAAAATGATACAGAACCCCTAATAATGCGCCCATAAATTTTTTATTTTTTTTAGTTTATTTTTTTTGGTTACGCTAAAATAGGTGGTGTTGCCTTTAAAACTGTCATGGTCTATCATGCAAACTTAAATGTTGTTAATTTTAAGATAACATTTACTAAAGTTTTAAATTGTATGTTCTTTAATTTTTTAGGAAATCACAAAACACAAACATCTTGAAAATAAGATAATTAATTAAAAGATTTAATTTAAAAAAAAATCTATCAATTATTAGGTAGTCCTTCCTAAAATATTTTTGAAAAATGGTTAAAATTTTTTCTAAAATATTATCGGCTTAAGCTTTAAACTCAAAGAAAATAAATATTAGTTTTAGTTTATGGCACTGCTTATGTTTTAATTTAATACTTAAAAATAGATAATAACCTATGAACCAACAAAATAAAGAAAGATTTAATAAGCTAAAAAAGTTTGGTTACTTTTCTAAAGGGTTGATTTATACATTAATAGGTGTATTGGCAGCATTGGTTGCATTTGGATTTAATGGAAATATAAGAAGTCAGGCGGAGATTGTAAATCCAATAAGCAAATTGCCTGGCGGAGAAATATTAAATATAATTATAGGTTTAGGATTAATATCCTACTGTGTATATCGCTTTTATGCTGCAATTGTAGATCCTTTATATCATGGGGACAAAAAAAGGGTTAGAATAAGGGCGGTTCATGCTTATACAGGTGCTTTATATTTAATTCTCGCAATTTCGTTTATTAAACCAATATTAAATATGGAAAGTTCGGCAGATTTAAGTTCAGAAAAGGCAGCTTTAGATTTAATATTGAGCAAGAGTTACGGAATATATTTAATTTGGGTTATCGCAATTTCAATGGCTGGAAATGCTATTTGGCAATTTTATTTAGGTTATAGTGGGATTTATATGGTTCAGGTTGATGATGAACCAACAGGCAAAGAATATGGTTTTGTAAAAAAGACTGGTAAATTTGGCTACATGGCTCGTGGAGTTGTATTTGGTGTGATATCTTTTTTTATGGTTAAGGTTGCTTTACACAAAAACTCTGATGCCTATGAAGGTACAGAAGGTGCTTTTGAATATTTATTAAATTTAACCTACGGTCCTTTTTTAATGGGTACGGTTGCTTTTGGTATGATTGGTTATGGGTTGTTTTGTATAATGGTAGCTAGATATTCCAACCTTACTAAATATTAATAAATAAATACCTAAAGGCTAAATTCAACAATAAATAAGGCTATGCTCATTTTGAAAACTAATAGAGCGGTAAAACTAAATTTACCGCTCTATATTTTTTAGGTAGAAATTTGGTAATTAAAATTTTAATATCTTATGATGCTTTTGCCCAAAGCACCTTTTGATTGTTGAGATTCTATTTTGATAGGTGTATTGTTATTATTTACTTGAGCGTTTGATCTGTTGCATTGCCCCAAAGCAAAATATATTAGCACAAAAATGATGATTGTTGAAAAACAACCGCCTCCCAATTTTTTAGCCCCATAACCAGCTATAATGGTTTTAAAGAAACTGTTCATAACTTTAAGATTAAAAAAAATGTCTTAACTATTATTGAATAATTAAGACATTTTTAAGGTTAATAATTTTTGTTAGCGTAACCAGATTGGTTTGTTTTTTGGCTTACGTTATTTATAACCTCATTAACCATTTTCTTTCCTTTATCCATCCATTCCGGACTTTTTTCTTTTATTCCGTCTAATTTAGTTTTTCCAAATTGATCTTTTTTTGTAAGGTAATTATAGCCGTAACTTACAGCTGCACCTAATGCAATTAATTTTAATAGTTTCATGATATCTGATTTTATATTTACAATCATGTATCAATCTTAATGCCAATGCTATTTATTTTAGGTATTCATACTGCCAGCTAATCAAGAAATATATTTACTTAATAATTGTAAATTCTATCTTGCTATTGTTATAAACCTTATGTGTTTGCTTCTGAAAATCGTTTTCATTGGCTTTATAAATATTATCTACAAAAGTTTGCGGATTTCTTTGAATTAATGGAAACCAAGTACTTTGAATTTGTACCATCATACGATGTCCTTTTTTAAAGGTATGTAACACATCCTGCAAAGGTATATTTACTATAGTTTCTTGGTTTGGCACCATTGCTTCCGGTTTTTCAAAACTATTTCTAAATCTAGCTGGCATCACTTCAGACCTTACCATTTGCCAATAATTACTTAATGTTACATTTTTATTAGGCATGTATGGGTTGTTTGGTTCATTTGCTGGGTAAACATCAATTATTTTAACAACCCAATCCGCATCAGAACCAGTTGTGCTAACATTCAGTTTTGCCAATAACTCACCACCAACGGTCATATCTTCTTCTAAAACTTCTGTTTGATAAACCAATACATCAGTTCTTCTGCCTGCAAAACGTTGGTCTTCGCTCATATAATTAAATGGCGTAAAACCCATTGTTGTAGTTACATCATTTGTATATGGTACTGGTTTTAATGGGTCGCTTTCGAATGAACGAGCACCATATTGCAAAGTAGATATTTCTGATAAGCCGCCATTTAAACCTAATGACAAAGTTTTAGTTTGGCCATTTTTTGCCGGCCATTGGTCAAACATTTTCCATTCTTTTGAGCCCGTATCAAACAAATACGCTTCTGGTAAACCTGTGTTTCCATCGCCCGTTCCTTTTAAAAAGTGATTAAAAAATTTAGCTTCAATATTTTTTTGGTAAAATGTAGCTATACTGTCTCCATAATAAATATCATTGTGCATGGTGTGTCCAGTTTCGCGGCTCCATCTTCCATGTCCAAAAGGTCCTTCAACAATGGTATTATAAGTCTTTGGATTATTCTTTTCGATAGTTTTATAAATAGCTAAAGGTCCACGTAAATCTTCTGCATCAAACCATCCACCAACCGTCATCACAGCTGGAGTTACATTTTTTAAATGAGGTAAAAGATTTCTTTTTTGCCAAAATTCATCATAGTTTGGATGGTTAATGGTTTCTTGCCAAAAGAAGTTATCCGCATAATATTTATCAGCATTTTTTAGTGGCCCTAAATCCAAACCAAATTGATAACCATCTTTGGTATCTACACCAAGCATTTTATACCAAGCTTTAGTGGTATTCTCAGTTTTTTGAACTCCAAAAACGGGAAAAGTAAAAAAATATGATTGTATAAACGCACCATTATGGTGGAAGTCATCAAACCAAAAATCGGAAATTGGAGCTTGAGGAGACGATGCTTTTAAAGCTGGATGATTAGCTGTTAAACCAACCGCAGTGTAAAAACCAGGATATGAAATACCCCACTGCCCTATTTTACCATTATTATTTGGGATATTTTTAATCATCCAATCAATGGTATCATAAGTATCAGAACCTTCATCTACATCTTTTTTTGATTTTTTATTAGCGATAACAGGAGTCATGTTTGTCCATTGTCCTTCACTCATCCAACGGCCTCTTACATCTTCATAAACAAAAATGTATTTCTCTTTCATCATAAATGGTGAAGGCCCCAAACTACTCCGGTATTTATCTTCTCCGTAAGGTGCAACACCGTAACAGGTACGCTGCATCATAATTGGGTATTTGTTGGTTTTAGAAGCATCTTTAGGGATGTAAATTGAAGCAAATAATTTTACTCCATCCCTCATGGTAATGTATTTCTCAATTTTATTATAATTCTCCTTCACATAATCTGCTGATTGTGTTTGTGAAAAAGATAATGTCGGCAAAAATGCCAGTAATAGGTATAAAACTCTTTTCATGTTTTTTGGCTTAAAAAACTAAGATAAAAAACATTAGTGTAATTAAGTTTTACATAGAAGTTATCAATAAAAAATTTACAAATGAAATGGATATTTTTAAATCACAGAAAAATTTTATCATATTTTTTTTACTAAAAAAAGTTTACCTCAATAAAAGGGTTTGAAGCCTCTTTAATAGGTTTATCCATTGTTACTCTGCACTTAAAAAAACGAACAGTAAAAGATTTGAAACAAGGCACAATTATAGAATACCTCATCCATATCATTTTATGAAAAAATTTATACTCTGGTTCTTTGGAATCATCATTGTGATTGCGGCGGGCGTTTTTATAGGCGGAAAGTATTTACAAAAGAATTGGAAGCCTTTATTAGAAGAGCAATTAAAGAAAGCTGTAATAAATGCTACAGATAGTCTGTACAAAATAGAATACAAAAGCATAGATATAAATCCTTTAAATGGGAATCTTAAGCTGTTAGATTTTAGACTGATACCAGATTCGGCGATTTATGAAAAATTGAAATCGCTAAAAAAAGCCCCCGATAATTTATACCAACTTTCTGTAGATGCTTTAGTTATAAAAAATGCAAATGCCCAAGAAGCAGTGCAAACAAAAAAATTGAATATTGCTGATATATTGATTGACCACCCGCAACTTAAAATTATTAACGACAGACAAGCCTATAACGATACAGTAGCCATTGCAAAAGAAAGAAAAAGCCCCCATGAATTAATCAAAGACGTTTTTAAAGAATTAAAAATTAATAGTATTAGCTTACAAGATGTTGATTTTACTTTTGTAAATAAAAGCAATAAAGTAGAAAAGCAAACCTCGCTCAAAAACCTCAATATAAAAATAAATGATTTATTAATTGATTCGCTTTCTTCGCAAGATAAATCACGAGTGTATTATACCAAAAACGTTCAAATCGACATTAATAAATATCAAATTGCTACGCCAGATAGTTTGTATTATGTAGAAATGAATAATTTAAGTTTTTCTACATTAAAAAATGAATTAGTATTAAACGATGTTAAACTAAAGCCCAGATTAGGAAAAGTGCCATTTTATAAGAAAGTGGGTTACGCAAAAGACAGGTTTGATTTAGAGTTTAATAACATTGTAATTAAGGATGTTGACTTTGATTTATTTTTAAAACAACAAAGACTTTTTGCACAATCTTTATCTATAAATAAGGCCCGTGTAGATGTTTATAACAATAATGCTTACCAAAAACACAGATCTAACAAAACCGGAAAATTTCCTCATCAACAGCTACTTAAATTAGCATTAGATATGCGGATAAAGGAATTAAACTTAAAAGACGTTGACATCAGCTATTCTGAATTTGATGCTAAAAGCAAAAAAACCGGACGCATAGATTTTAAAAATGTGAATGGTAAAATAACTAACGTAACTAATGATAGCGCATCTTTAGCTAAAAACAGCTTAATGATAGCCAAAGTAAATACTTACATATTTGGCAAAGCACCTTTAAATTTAACGCTTAAATTTTATATGAATAGTAAGATAGGCGAGTTTGACTATAGTGGAGAAGTTGGTGCCTTTGATGGGAAAATTTTAAATACAATAGTTACTCCGTTAGGCATGGCAAAAATTAATGCTGTTAATGTTAAAAAACTAAGTTTCTCTGCAAAAGCCAATCAAAATACAGCAAGTGGAACCACGCAATTCTATTATGATGATTTAAATGTAGATATACTTAAAAGAGAGGATGATGGAACGCTAAAAAGCCAAGGCTTTATTTCTTCTTTGGCCAATAAATTTATCATTAATACTCAAAATCCATCCAAAAAAGGCGAATTTATAACTGGTCGTATATTTTATGAAAGACCTTATTACGCTTCATTTTTTAACTATTTATGGCAATCGCTCTTTACAGGCCTAAAAGAAAGTGTAGGTGTAAGTAGAGAGAAAGAAGATAAATTACGAAAAAGTGCAGTAAGGGTTGGTAGTATTGTTAACGATGCTAAGGATGCTTTTTCTTCTATTAAGGAAACACTAAAGGCAAGAAAAGAAAAGAGACAGCTGAAAAGGGAAGAGAAAAAAAAGGAGAAGGAAGAGGAAGAAATAAAACCTTTGGAATAGGGATTTTCATTCTTTGGGTGTTTCCCAATTGAAAAAATTGGGGCGTTCCCCTTGAAAAAAGGGTCGGGCTGTACATTCATACTTCACAAAGCATTAGCCACAAGCCGGTATCCATTTCCATCCCTAACGCAAAACCTAAAATGAGTTTAAGCAAGCAGCCCACGGTTAAAATCGTGGGCTGTTTTTGTTTTTGACATCCATGGTCTGTGTCCTCACAGACCATTTTTGTTAATTAAGTTTCGATGTGTGGAGACACAGACCAAGTAAAATAAATTTCAATCATTTCATCCCGTGGTCTGTGTCCTCACAGACCACTCATTTATTCTCCCTTCCTTTCCCATATAACATAAACTTCCTTTTATAAAATAATCAAATGTTCGTAATTTCGGTCTGTGAAGACACAAACCGAGGAAAAGAAATTTCAGTCATTGAGTGACACAGACCGATGGAAACAAACCAAACAGGCTATTCAGTCATTTCATCCCGTGGTCTGTGTTCTCACAGACCACTCATAGCGTGTGTTGGCGATATGTGGCTTTCAGTTTTCTGCTGTGTATGAAAAAAAATACAAAAGTCGGTAACGGAAAATTTAATTAAACGAATTTCTATACTTCAAGGGTGACATTTCAGTTTTCTTTTTGAAAAGTCGGTTGAATGATTGTGATTGCTCAAAACCTAATTCGTAGGCAATTTCACTTACGGATAAGTTTGTCGTTAAAAGTTTTTCCTTTGCTTTTTCTATGAGTTTTTCGTGAATGTGTTGTTGAGCATTTTGTCCTGTTAGCAAACGCAACATATCGCTTAAATAATTTGCAGAAAAATGAAGTTGATTGGCTAAATATTCAACTGTTGGCAATCCGTTTTTTACTGTTTTCGAAGTATTAAAATAATCATTCAAAAGATTTTCCATTTTAGAAAGTAAATCATTGTTTACAACTTTTCGGGTAATGAATTGCCGTTCGTAAAAACGATTACAATAGTTCAAAAGCAAATCAATTTGCGACAGAATAATGTCTTGTGTGTGCTTGTCAATATGCTGGTATTCTTTCTCTATTTTTTGAAATATCTCAATGACATTTTTTTCTTCTTGTTCAGAAAGATGTAAAGCTTCATTTATGGAATAGGAAAAGAAACCATAATTTTTTATTGTGCTTTGCAATGGGTGTTTTTTCAGAAAATCAGAATGAAAAAACAATACATATCCAGTACCAAACGTTTCGTTAAAAGAATTGGTTTTATCTAGTTTAACAGATTGGACTTGTTTAGGTGCAGTAAAAATCATTGTTCCCTTGTCAAAATCATAATATTGCTGTCCATATTTCACTTTGGAATGGATATTATTTTTTAGAGATATTGTATAAAAATCAGTAGAAAAATGTTTCCAAAAATCAGAATTTACAGCGTGTATTTCAGAAACTAAAACCACACTTACCAACGGATGTGAAGGTGGTGGAATGGATAGTAAGCGATGAAATTCAGATAAAGAATTAATGGTCTGCATATCTATATAAAATTCCAAAGATAATTAATACAACAACTTCTATGGTTAGCCAAAGTAATTGTTTTGAAAAAAAACCGTCTAAAACAAACCCGAATAATCGGGCTATGATAATTCCCAAAGTTAGGAAAAACAATAATGCACATACCGTTAATTTCCAATCACTCCATTGATTGAAAAAAATGAACAAAATCCCTAATCCAATTAGAAATCCCCATCTTACCCGCATTTCAATCATCTGATATGGGTTTTCGGGCAAAGGAATTTTGCTGATTAGGTTTGGTTTGTACGTTAGAACACAACCTCCAATAAGCAAAATCACTCCGACTATTTTTAGAAAAAAAGTCATTATTTCTGCAAAAGATTTTCCTGAAAGAATGTGACTAATTTATCTAATGCTTCTGTTATTGCTTCGGGTTTGTCGTATAAATCATAATGACCTGCACCATTTACGATATGGATTTTTTTGTTTTTAGAAGCGGCTTTTTTGTATAAGTCAAAGCCATCTCTGTAAGAACCGAAAGAACCAACTTTGTCGCCAACGATAATCAATAAAGGTTGTGTGAGCAAAAAATCAGCGAGATGAAAAGCGTCAAACATTGTTAAGTTCGGCATACTTTCAAAAAGTAATTTATTGTTTGAAGTCGGAAATTCGCCTCTTGGCGTTCTATAATAATTAATAGCCTCTAACATATCCAGGTCGCTTATGCCTGCCTGTTTTGCTTCTTCGGAAGAATTGGGTGTCCAATTGGTTATCATCGGCTCTGCTCCGTTGGCTTCCGCAGTTCGTTGCGTTGCAACTGCTTCTAATGTTTCCAAGAAATTTGCTTCTCTGAATGCTCTGCCTATGTTTACTCCTGAAATTGTTGCCACAGCTTTTATTCGCCTTTCTTTTAATGCTGCATTTGCAGCATAACCACCGCCTGCACAAATGCCCAATAAACCGATGTGGTTTTTATCTACAAAATTTAATGTAGTAAGATAATCTACGGCATAGCCTATGTCTTCTACACGACTGGTAGGGTCTTCAAAATATCTTGGCTCTCCACCGCTTTCGCCTTGAAAAGAAGCATCATAAGCCAAAGCAATAAACCCTTTTTTGGCAAGTTTCCCTGCATACAAACCAGCGGTTTGTTCTTTTACGCTACCTCCCGGATGAACGCAAACAATAGTGGGATAATTTTGTGTTTCATCAAAATTGTCGGGCAAATGAAGATTGGCTACTGTGTCCCAATTTCTGTTTTTGAATTTTACTTTTTGCATTGTTTTATTTTTTAAGTTTTGCAATGCAAAGTTCGTATTCCTTTAAAGAGTAAATGTTTCCTAATCAAGGTTGTTTGTAACAAAATCGGGGTTGTGATGTCGTGTCGTTTGGTTGTCTGAGTGTCGCTTTGCCATTACCGCTAACTATGTAGTATGTGCCCTCACAAGCCATTTTGTTCTTTAAATTTTTATGTAACGAAAAAAGAGTCATTAAGACTCTTTTTTATGAATTAATCCGTAACCACACTAAGCTTAAGACTACAGATAGAAATAATTTTGAAACTTATCTTTTAAAAAACATACGGGTAATAAAAATACCTCCAGAATCGTCTTTTCCAGCATGACTTTCTACACCACTTGTTACATAAACTAATTTAAAACCAAGCGCTTCTAATTCCATAATTCTGGCACCAATCATTGCATCGTTAGAAGCAATATTTTGAAAATTTATGCCCGCCACACTAAAAAAGTTCAATAATTTAGCTTCGTCAAAATTATCGACTTTTAATTCGCTTCTGCTTACGCTATTTTGATCAGATTTTTTGCCATCTGTTCGGCTTGTGCGAAATTGCTCGGTATTTACTTCAGTGGTATTCTCAATCATTCTTGATCTTCCTAAACCCATGGGAATAATTGATTCTACTACAGTTACTATTTTCCATTCGGGTAACTTTTCTGTAGTGGTTTGAGCCATTGCAACTACATTTAATACCATAGCTATGGCAATCATTAAAACTATTTTTTTCATCGTTTTCGAAGTTAATTTTCCTTAAAGGTAAAAATATTTGCGCATATATTTCTTTAAAAGAATATTAAATTCCTGATTATAGTATGTTAAATTTAAACGCTTTGTTAAGTTTACTTTACAAAGCAAAATTTAAGATAATGTCCATCATAAAACATTAAAAAATCAAGTTCCAATACAATGGTTTATCGTTCTTTCGAAATATTATGATATAAATTATATTTCAATTTAGAAGATTGTTAAGGCTATTGATTAACTTGATAGTTTCGACTTTAACAGGAGGATAATTTTAACTAGTTTCTTGAATTGCTTATCAAAATATTCGATGGTGTAAACATCATAAGCCATCTAATAATTCACTTACAGATTTAGTATTCAATTTACCTGAGTCAATCATTTCTGAATGTTTAAAAGCTTGTTTTATTTCCTTTATTTCAGTCAATAAATCAGCTTCTTTATCTGTAATCTTTTCTACCGTAACTTCTGTGAGGGTATTTAGAAAATCCATTATTGACTTATTTTGTCTGATTGAATATCTAATAATAATTTCATAAGCATAAATCGAACTCAAAAATAACGATTTTTTTATTCAATTGTAAATTGAGGTACTGTTCTATAAAAAAACCGTTCAAATTTCTTTGAACGGCTTACTTGTATGATGAGATTTCTCCTTCGTCTACATGACGCAAAAGAAATCTAATAACAATACTTATTCGCTTCAATCAACTGCTTTGCAACACGCTGACGAGCGTCTTTAATATTGAATGGTTTTACTTTTGTAAATCTGCGTAAGCCCATTAACATCATGTTTAAATCATCGCCTTCGGCAAAAGAGTTTAAGGCTTCTTTACCGGCTAAAGCAGTTTTATCTACACATTCTTGCAAATAAATGCGCATCATATCTAACTGCCCAGCACAAGCTTCTTCACCACGCATATCAACTAATTTTTGCACTCTTAGAATTGTGGATTCTGCAACGTAAACCGAGCCAATGATATCGGCAATGTTCATCAAAATCTCTTGTTCTTTAGAAAGCGTCATCATCAATTTTTGCACCGCTGCTCCTGCAATCATCAAACCTGCTTTTTTCAAATTTTTCAAGGTTTTTAATTCCGCTGCAAATAAAGAATCGTCTTCGTCTGCAAAATCTAGTATCGACATTAACTCCCCTGCTACAGCTGTAGCTGGTGTCATTAAATCTAACTCGCCTTTTAAAGCTCGCTTCAAAAGCATATCCACAATTAATAAACGGTTAATCTCATTTGTACCTTCAAAAATACGGTTGATACGGCTATCTCGGTAAGCCCTGTCCATTGGAGCATCAGCACTGTAGCCCATACCACCATAAATCTGCACCCCTTCATCAACTATATAATCCAATACTTCTGATCCCCAAACTTTTATAATCGCACATTCTACAGCAAATTGCTCAGTCGATTTTAGTTTAGCTTTCCCAACATCCATTCCGCCTGCAATTAAAGCATCGTAAGCATCATCAATATTTTGACCAGCCCGGTAAGCAGCACTTTCTACAGCAAAATTACGGGTTGCCATTTCTGCTAATTTATAACGAATTGCTCCAAATTTTGAGATGTTTAAACCAAACTGAACTCGCTCATTAGAGTAATTAATAGCTTGATCTAAAACTTTACGCGAAGAACCAATGGCTGCTGCTCCTAATTTAATTCTTCCAATATTTAAAATATTAACCGCTATTTTAAATCCGTTTTCACGTTCGGAAAGTAAGTTTCCTACTGGTACAGCACAATCATTAAAGAAAACCTGACGGGTAGATGAACCTTTGATACCCATTTTATGTTCTTCTGGATTCATGGTTACACCACCAAAATCTTTCTCTACTATAAACGCCGAAAGATTTTTATCGCTATCTATCTTAGCAAAAACTATAAAAATATCTGCGAAACCACCATTGGTAATCCACATTTTTTGTCCGTTGATGATGTAATGTGTTCCCTCGGCATTTAAAACTGCCTTGGTTTTGCCAGAGTTTGCATCAGAACCTGCATTAGGTTCTGTTAAGCAATAACTAGCTTTCCACTCACCCGAAGCTAGTTTAGGAATATATTTATCTTTTTGTTCTTTGTTTCCATAATATAAAATAGGAAGTGTACCAATACCTGTATGTGCAGAAAGTG
Organism: Pedobacter alpinus; assembly: GCF_042684645.1. Taxonomy (NCBI): domain Bacteria; kingdom Pseudomonadati; phylum Bacteroidota; class Sphingobacteriia; order Sphingobacteriales; family Sphingobacteriaceae; genus Pedobacter; species Pedobacter alpinus. The sequence goes on along the minus strand of NZ_JBHULV010000052.1, from coordinate 118,966 downwards.
CCACCGCAAAAGAGTGACCTGCGCCAATAGCATCAGTAACTAGCATAGAAGTATTGAAGTTTTTACCAAAACCTCCGTACTCTTCTGGAATAGAAACTGCTAATAAGCCTAACTCACCAGCTTTATCCATTAGCGAAGGCATAAGACCTTCTTCTAACTTATCAATTCTGTCGAGATTAGGAAAAACCTCTGCTTCTAAAAAGTCTTCACAGGTTTTTTTAATCATTAACTGTTCTTCGTCAAATTCTTCAGGAATAAATACATCCTTAAAGTCTGTTTCCGTGATGATGAACTCGCCACCTTTTGTTGATTTTTTCATATTGCCTCGTCCTAAATCCTTCTCCAAAGGAGAAGGACTTGCTTATATAGTTTAATATTATGTTTATTAGTTTCTAAATCTAAAAGTCGCCAAATTTCCACGCTAACTCCTCTCCCTTGGAGAGGTTGGGTGAAGCTCTATAGCATTTCAAAAATCCCCGCTGCACCTTGCCCTGTACCTACGCACATGGTTACCATTCCGTATTTCTGGTCTCTTCTTTTTAATTCGTTAAATATTTGTACTGATAGTTTTGCGCCTGTACAACCTAGTGGATGCCCTAAAGCGATAGCGCCACCGTTTACATTTAGCTTATCTGTATTTAATCCTAATTTTCTAGTGATAGCAATAGATTGCGATGCGAAAGCTTCGTTTAACTCGATTAAATCGATATCATCTAACTTCATATTGGCTTGCTTAAGCGCCATTGGAATAGCTTCAATTGGGCCAATTCCCATAATACGTGGAGGAACACCTGCAACCGAATAACTTACCAAACGAGCGATAGGTTGTATATTTAATTGCTTCAACATTTTTTCTGAAACTACCAATACAAATGCTGCCCCGTCTGATGTTTGAGATGAATTACCTGCTGTTACCGAACCGCCTGCTGCAAAAACTGGTTTCAATTTGGCTAAAGCCGAAATAGAAGTATCTCCTCTTGGACCTTCATCTGTATCAACCACGTATTCGCGGGTTTTCTTTTTCATGTTGGCATCCAGATAGTTTTCTTTAACCTTAATAGGTAATATTCCATCTTTTAAATGTCCATTTTCAATTGCTGCTAAAGCTTTTTTGTGAGAGTTGAACGCAAACTCATCTTGGTCTTCTCTGCTTACTTCAAACTCCTTCGCTACCGCTTCGGCAGTTAAGCCCATGCCCCAATACCAATCTGGATTTTTTAATGCTACCTCGGGGTTTGGAACAATTTTCCATCCGCCGAAAGGCATTCCACTCATTACTTCTACCCCACCGGCAATAATACAGTCTGCCATGCCAGCTTTAATTTTTGCAACTGCCGTTGCGATGGTTTCTAAACCTGATGCACAGTATCTATTTACCGTCACTCCCGGAACTTTATCGGTATCTAAACCCATTAGAGAAATCATACGTCCGATGTTTAAACCTTGTTCGGCCTCTGGCGTAGCATTACCTACAATTACATCATCAATTTGCTCTTTATCCAAATTAGGTACCGATTCTACCAGCGCTCTGATCACATCCGCTGCTAAATCATCCGCTCTAGTAAAACGAAAAACTCCTCTAGGTGCTTTACCTACTGCTGTTCTATATCCTGCTATAATGTATGCTTCCATGTTTTATTTAGTATTGAGTAGGGCGTATTGAGTATTGAGATGGCTTGCTTACGTCCTTGTTTAATTTTCTATTTAGTATTGAGTAGGGCGTATTGAGTATTGAGATAATTTGCTTATTTCCATTTTAAAAGTTCCCAATACTCAAATCGCATTACTATTTATTTAATGATAATTGAAGTTTATAATTCATTTTTTGAATCTCATAGATGGTTTCTAAAATCTCATTTGTAGATTTTTCATCAATAAAATTCAATTTATTTGCAATCATGAGTTGAGTTTGTAATTCATAAGCTGAACCATTAGCTATTCCTAAAAACTGCTTGAATTCACCTTTTGTATTTCTTCCAGCACCTTCCGAAATATTAGAAGGAATTGATACTGCACACCTTCTAACTTGAGAAGTTAATCCGAACCTTTCATCTGAAGGAAATTTAGATGACAAATCATAAACCTGAACTGCCAAGTCCATTGCCTTATTCCAGATTTTTAATTCTTTTATGTTGTGCATTTCTTATCTTAATTTTTCTTCCGTTTTATAGGTTCTCAATACTCAATACTCAAATCGCACTACTAATTTCTCAACGGTTTCCCCTTAGTAATTATCGATTGGATTCTTTCCAAAGTCTTTTTCTCTCCACAAAGACTCAAAAATGCTTCTCGTTCTAAATCCAGTAAATATTGCTCTGTTACTAAAGTTGGGGCTGATAAATCACCACCGCACATTACATAAGCCAGTTTTTGAGAGATTTTTTGATCGTGGTCTGAGATATAATTTCCAGAACGCATGGTATTTGCTCCGGCGTACATCATTCCTAATCCGTATTTACCTAGTACCTTAATATCTGTTCTTCTTACGGGTTGCGTGTAACCAGCATCAGCTAATTCTAATGCTTTTTGTTTAGCATCGGCGATAAGCCTACTCCTATTCATAGAGATAGAAAATTTCTCTTTTTGTAAGTAACCTAAATCATAAGCTTCTAAACCTGATGTAGAAACTTTAGCCATTGCAATGGTCAAAAATTTCTCTTTTAACACATTTTGCTCTATTTGGTCTGTACCAAATTCGTCTGATGCTCTTAAGGCAAACTCTTTGGTTCCACCACCTCCTGGGATTAATCCTACTCCAAACTCTACCAAACCCATATAAGTTTCGGCACTTAACTGAACGTGATCTGCATGTAAAGTAAATTCACAACCGCCACCTAGCGCTAAATTATGTGGGGCAACTACTACTGGAATAGATGAATATCTAATCCTCATTGAAGTATTTTGGAACATTTTAATCGCCATGTTAACCTCGTCCCACTCTTGTTCTACTGCCATCATAAAAATCATACCTACGTTTGCGCCAGCAGAGAAGTTTGCACCATCATTTCCAATCACTAAACCTCTGTAATCTTTCTCGGCAATATCTATGGCTTTATTTATTCCAGCTAAAACTTCGCCACCAATGGTATTCATTTTAGTGTGAAACTCTAAGTTTAAAATGCCATCGCCTAAATCTGTAAGGGTTGTTCCTGCATTTTTCCAGATGGTTTTATTTGCTCTGATGTTATCAAGAACGATAAAAGCATCCTGACCTGGAATGGCTTTGTAAGATCTTGAAGGAATATCGTAATAAGATTTATTTCCGTTTTCTATTTTATAGAAAGAGGTATGTCCGGCTGCTATCATTTCGATAACCCAAGCTGCTGGAGTTTTTCCATTAGCTTTCATCATTTCTACACCTTCTTTTACACCTACAGCGTCCCAAACTTCGTAAGGACCTAACTCCCATCCAAAACCTGCTCTCATGGCATCGTCTATACGATAAGTTTCGTCTGATATTTCTGGAATTCGGTTAGAAACGTATTCAAATAATCCTGAAAAGGAAATCCTGAAAAATTCTGCAGCTTTATCTTTTCCAGCTGCAAAAACTTTCATTCTTTCACGAAGATTCTCGATTGGTTTTGTAGCCTCTAGCGTTGCTGATTTTACTTTATTTTGCGAACGATATTCTAATGTCTTAAGGTCTAAGGCTAAAATCTCTGTTTTGCCATTAGCGTCTTTTGTTTTCTTGTAAAAACCTTGACCAGTTTTATCTCCCAGCCATTTGTTCTCTTGCATCTTTTTAACGTAGTCTGGCAAAACAAAAACTTCTTTTTGCTCGTCATTTGGTACGTTTTGGGCTAAGCCGTTAGCTACGTTTATCATGGTATCTAATCCTACCACATCTGTAGTGCGGAAAGTTGCAGACTTTGGTCGGCCTAAAGCGGGACCAGTAAATTTATCTACTTCTTCTACCGTTAAATCCATTTTTTCTACCAAATGCAAAAGCGACATGATAGAGTAAACACCTACTCGGTTTGCAATAAATGCAGGGGTATCTTTACATAAAACCGTGGTTTTACCTAAAAATTTATCCCCATAATGCATTAAGAAATCAATAATTTCTTGATCCGTATCTGGTGTAGGAATAATTTCTAATAATCTTAAATAACGTGGAGGATTGAAAAAGTGCGTTCCGCAGAAGTGCTTTTTAAAATCTTCGGATCGCCCTTCTGCCATCATGTGGATTGGAATTCCTGATGTATTTGAAGTGATTAAAGTACCCAGCTTTCTAAATTGTTCTACTTGGTCGTAAACTATTTTTTTGATCTTGAGATTTTCTACCACTACTTCAATTGTCCAATCGCAATTGGCAATTTCTTTCATGTTATCTTCAAAATTTCCAGTTTTAATTTTACTTAAAACTGCTTTATTATATACAGGCGAAGGATTAGATTTTGCTGCAAATGCTAATGCATCGTTAACTATTCTATTTCTTACAGCTGTGCTTTCTAATGTTAAGCCTTTAGCTTTTTCTTTATCGTTTAACTCTTTTGGAACAATATCCAAAAGCAAAACTTCTATTCCAATGTTTGCAAAGTGACAGGCTATTCTGGAGCCCATAATTCCGGACCCAAGTACTGCTAATTTTTTAATTGATCTTTTCATAAAATTATTAAAATATCAAGGTTTATAATCGGTAGTTAAATCATTAATTAAATTTAAAGAATTAACTAATTGTTCTTTTTCGTCTTCGCCCATATTGGCGTTTAAATAATCATTAAACTTTCTAACAACTACCCTTGCTAAATGTCTTTTTTCTTTTCCTAGCTCGGTTAAATAAAGTTTAACAGATCTTTTATCAGTTTTATGGCTTTCTCTGTAAATTAAACCATCTTTTTGTAGGTTATTTAACATTCTACTTAAACTAGTAGATTTTAAACCTAATAACGCTGCTACTTCAGAAACTGTGGTACCTTCAATTTCATCTATGTTAATTAACAAATAACCAACTGATTGTGTAATTCCAAACTCACCAGCTAACTGGTTGTAGCGGTTAGCAATATTCTGCCAAGTAACTTTTAAAAAATAATCAATGGTATCTTGATGTTTCATTTAATATATTTGGTTTATCAAAAATGGTTTTGAGCTGATAATAATTATACCGCAAACAATGGATGTTTGCAAATTTTATCCTTTTCTCAAATATAGCAATCTTTATTTTACTATGCAAGCATAACAAATTAAAGATTGAAATTATTTAATAATTTATTTTTTGGATTAATTATTGAGGGTATGCGAGTTTAACAATTTTTTGGATTATATAGCAAATACTTATATATTTTTTAATGATATTAATAGTTGATGATAAGGCAGAGAATATTTATTCTTTAAAAAGACTGCTTGAGTCAAAAGGTTTTAGTGTTGATAGTGCATTATCTGGAGAAGAAGCCTTAAAATTGGTGCTCAACAACAACTACGCATTAATTATATTAGATGTACAAATGCCTTTAATGGATGGTTTTGAAGTTGCTGAAACTTTAAACGGTTTTAACAAAACTAAAGGGATACCAATCATTTTTCTTTCTGCAGTTAATACTAACAATGAATTTATAAATAAAGGATACGAATCTGGCGGTATAGATTACGTTGTTAAACCATTTGATCCACAAATACTGTTGTTAAAAGTAAACACCTTTATAAAACTATATCAACAAACTAAAGAACTTCAAGACACACAACTTGCTTTAAAGAAAGAGATTGATGCTAGAAATAGAGTTCAGTTAGAACTAAAGGAACGTGTTGATGAATTACAGAACACACTTGAAGTTTTACCCCTAATAGCTTTCACTGCAAATGAGGAAGGTGAAATAGAATTTGTAAATCATAATTGGTATAACTATGCCATTAACGAAATGCAGTTTCCACAAACACATCCCGATGATGTAAATATTAGAGATGAATGGAAAAAAGCAATTGAAAAAGGTAAAAGTCTAGAGTTAGAGGTAAGAATTAAAGAACACAAACAACAACAATACAAATACCATCTTTTAAGAATTATACCCATTCTTGACCATAAAAAAGTTATTAAATGGATTGGAACTTTTACAGATATTGAAGATCAAAAACAAATAGAAAAGAAAAAAGATGAGTTTTTAAGTATCACCAGCCATGAGTTAAAAACCCCATTAACAAGTATAAAAGCCTACATACAATTACTTTCCAGATCTTTAAAAAATCACGAATCAGAGCAAATTAAAGGTTATATTGAAAAAGCTCAGTTACAAGTTGGTAAATTGAATGAATTAATTGCAGACCTTTTAGATATCTCTAAAATTGAAAATGGGGAGTTAAAACTCAATAAAAAAGAATTTGATTTAAAGCATTTAATAGATGCTGCAATTGAAACCATAACACAAACTAACGATGGTTTTTCTTTGCATATTGAAGGTAACGATGATTCTTTTAATATAGTTGCAGATGAAAACAGGATTGAACAAGTTTTACTAAACTACCTTACAAATGCAATTAAATACTCCCCAGATACAAAACATATTAATATTAGCAGAGAGATAAATGGCAATTTTGTAACCATAAAGGTAAGAGACGTTGGCATCGGAATTCCGATTGATAAGCAGGAAAGAGTTTTTTCTAAATTTTATAGAGTAGAAGAATCATCTCTTAAATTTCAAGGCTTAGGAATTGGTTTATATATCTGTTCAGAAATAATTAAAAAACATAATGGCACTTATGGTGTCAAAAGTAAATCAGGTTTTGGATCTGAATTTCATTTCACATTACCTATTAATTAAAATACTCAGCATAAATTATGGCAAATAATTTTTTACGAAATCTACAAATAGGGTTTGCAGTTTCTTTTTTTCTTTTAATAATAAGTTCTGCAGCTTCTTACATTTCTATTAAAGATTTATTGAATAACCAAAACAGGGTTAAACATACATTAGAAGTTTTAAACACCTTAGATGATATTCATTTAAATATAAAAGATAGGGTGATAGGCATAAGAGGAATTTTGTTAACAAAAGATAAAAAATTTGCAACTCCTTACTACAATAGTTTAAAAACTAAAGATTCACTTCTTAATCATTTAACTCAACTAGTTTATGACAATCCCAAACAGACTGCAAATAGTAAATCATTAAACAAAATATATTTTGATTATGATACACTTTTAACAAAAATTATAACATCAGTTGATAATGGAGAATCAGTTTCTACTCAAAAAATGGAAATGGCCAGGGAGCAAATGTTATTAATTGAAGAAGAGATTTTAAAAATGAAACTTCATGAGCGTAATTTGTTAGAAATAAGAACAAATGCTTCCAATAAATCTGCAGAGCTTACACCTTTACTATTAATTTTATCTGGAGTTATATCGCTTATCATTACCCTTGTTTTTTACTTTAGAATAAAAACTGATTTTACAGAACGTGAACTATTAAAAAATAAATTATTAGAAACAGAAAGAGCTACTGGAGAAAGTATTTTAAAAATTGCAGAAATTGCACAACAAATAGCACTAGGTAATTACAAAACCCGTATTGAAGAACATGATTTAGAATTGCTGAGTAAGCTAAGTGTTTCGTTAAACAATATGGCTGCCTCTTTAGAAACATCATTTAACAAGCTAAATGATAACGAATGGTTACAAAAAGGCTTAGCGGTTTTAAACGAAAGTTTAGTTGGAAATAAAACTGTTGATGTAATTTGTGCGGAAACCTTAAACCACATGGTTGAATATGGGCAATGTAGTAATGGTGCTATCTACTTATATGAAGACGGATTATTAAGATTAAAAAAATCTTACGGTGAAGAAGATTTTATGAAATCTTCATTTAAAACTGGAGAAGGTTTAGTTGGTCAGGTTTTTAACAGTAAAAATTTAAAATTAGTAAAAGACTTAGACAACTCATTTATAAGTACAGCAGCAAATGGTAAAATTCAATTAAAAAATTTATTGCTTTGCCCAATTTTGTTTGATAATACTGTTATTGGTGTTATAGAGTTAGGCTGTAATGATGCTTTTGCAGATATTGATATTATTTTACATAAAACCATTTCAGAAAACATAGGTGTGGCTTTAAGTAGTGCAAAATCTAGAAGATATATTCAAAATCTTTTAGAAGAAACACAAGCCCAAACAGAAGAATTGCAGGCACAACATAGCGAGCTTGAAAACTTAAACACGGAACTGGAGGCACAAACTCAAAAATTGCAAGCCTCAGAAGAAGAATTAAGAGTACAACAAGAAGAGCTTTTAGAAGCTAATAAAGAATTAGAAGAAAGATCAAGTCAGTTAGAAGAAAAAAATCAAGAAATAGTCGAAAGAAACCATGATATACAAAAAAAGGCAGAGGAGTTAGCTTTAAGCACCAAATACAAATCTGAGTTTTTAGCGAACATGTCTCACGAGTTACGCACTCCTTTAAATTCTATTTTATTACTATCACGTTTAACGGCTGATAATCCTGAAGGAAATTTAAACGAAGAGCAAATAGAGTCTGCAAAAGTGATACAAAGTTCTGGTAACGGTTTATTATCTTTAATTGATGAAATTTTAGACCTTTCCAAAATTGAATCTGGTAAAATGGATGTCCAAATTGAGCCCACGTCTATAAGCTCAATTATAACCGAGTTAAATAACTTATTCTCTTTGGTAGCCAAACAAAAAAACATAGACTTTAAAATAAATTTAAATACCGATTTACAATTTATTGATACTGATAATACACGCTTAGGCCAAATACTAAAAAATTTAATATCAAATGCCATTAAGTTTACTGACATTGGAGGCGTTACTTTAGATATTGATGATATTGACCAAAAAATAATTTTTAAAGTAACTGACACTGGTATTGGTATTGCAGAAAATAAACAAAAAATAATTTTTGAAGCTTTTCAACAAGCTGATGGTACCACAAGGCGAAAATTTGGGGGCACTGGCTTAGGTTTATCCATTAGTAGAGAGCTAGTAAAGCTCTTAAATGGAGAAATTACTGTACAAAGTAAACAAGGTGAAGGAAGCGTTTTTACAATATCTTTTCCTATATCAAAATCAGTATTTGTTGAAGAAGCAGAGATGATTTTAGTAGAATCTGAGCGATCGATATCACCAAACTTTAAAGAATACCAACCATTTATAACCGATATCATCCCCGAAGAAATTGACGATGATAGACAAAATATTAAAGAGGGTGATCAGGTTATTTTAATAGTGGAGGATGACACAGTTGTTGCTAAAGCTTTATTAAACTATGCCAAAAAAAGTAATTATAAAGGCGTAGTTATTGTTAGAGGAGATTTAGCTTTAGATGCTGCTTTACAATTTTCTCCAAGAGCCATTCTATTGGATATTCAATTACCAATTATGGATGGTTGGATGGTGATGGATCAGTTAAAAGCGCATCCAAAAACAAAACACATACCGGTGCATATCATGTCATCATTACAAGCCAAAAAAGAAAGTTTGTTAAGAGGAGCTGTTGATTTCATTAATAAACCTTTTGCCATATCGGATATGGGCAAAGTTTTCAAAAAAATTGAAGCCGCTTTAACTAAAGGCTCTAAAAAGGTTTTGATTATTGAGGAAAACAACAAACATGCAAATGCACTTTCCTATTTCTTAGAAGGTTTTAATATTTCTACTGAGATTAAAAACACCATTTCAGACAGTACCAAAGCACTAATAGAAAAAGACGTTGATTGTGTTATTTTAGACATGGGTGTTCCGTATGAAACGGCTTACGAAACATTAGATACCATTAGGCAAAAGCCAGGTTTAGAGAATTTACCAATTATTATTTTTACAGGTAAAAACATATCAAAAATAGAAGAGCTAAAAATTAAAAAATACGCAGACTCTATAATTGTAAAAACTGCTCACTCCTACCAAAGAGTATTAGATGAAGTTGGTTTGTTTTTACACCTTATTGATGAAAATAGCAGTGATAAAAAAGAAAAATCAACACTAAAGTTAGGCACCTTAACAGAAGTTATTACAGGCAAAACAGTGCTAATTGCAGATGATGATGTTAGAAATATCTTTTCCTTATCTAAAGCATTAGAAAAACACGGGATGAATGTAATTAGTGCCATTGATGGAAAACAAGCTTTAGATAGACTAAATGAAAACCCGCAAATAGATATTGTTTTGATGGACATTATGATGCCTGAAATGGATGGTTACGAGACAATTAGTGCAATTAGAGAAAATCCAGCATATAAAAAACTACCAATTTTTGCTGTAACTGCAAAAGCGATGATTGGAGACAGAGAAAAATGTATCAAAGTTGGTGCATCTGATTATATTTCTAAACCCGTAGATGTAGATCAGTTATTATCATTATTAAGAGTATGGCTTTACAAAGGCTAAATTTTCATGAATAAGAAGCAAATATTAATTATAGATGATGACTACAGAAACATTTTTGCATTAAAAATGGTTTTAAAGGCAAAAGGTTTTGTTTGCCAATCGGCATTAAGCTTTAAAGAAGCAGAAGAAATAATAGCTCTAAATAATACCATAAATTTAATTTTAATGGATATGATGATGCCCGAAATTGATGGTTATGAAGCCATTTCAATACTCAAAGGCAAAGGAGTAACAATCCCAATTTTAGCAATTACCGCACAAGCTATGACAGGCGATAGAGAAAAATGCTTAGCTGCAGGTGCAGATGGCTATGTATCAAAACCGGTTGATATTGACCAATTGATGTTGTATATTAACAAGTACCTTTAAAATGCTGGCTTTCAATTTAGTTAAAGATGAAGATTTGGATTTACTATTAAATGATGTTTCTGAGAAATATGGTTATGACTTTAGGGAATATAGTAAAGCATCTATTAAAAGAAGAGTTAACCGTTTATGCTCTTTAGATAAGTTTAGCAGTTTTGCAGAGTTAAGGTATAAGGTAATAAATGACCCAAGTTACTTAGGAAGATTAGTAGAAGAAATTACAGTTAATGTAACCGAAATGTTTAGAGATAAACACTTTTATGAATGCTTACGCAAAGAGATAATTCCTAAATTAGGCGTACATCCACATATAAAAATTTGGTTAGCAGGCTGTTCAACTGGCGAAGAAGCCTATTCTTTAGCTATTTTATTACATGAAGCTAATTTAGCTCATAAATCTATTATATACGCAACAGACATCAACCCTTCTGTATTAGAAACGGCAAAGAAAGGTATTTATCCTATCAGCCTTATGCGTGAATATTCTGAAAATTATATAAACAGTGGAGGTATTGCAAATTTCAGCAACTACTATTCTGCAAATTACGATCATGTAATGTTTGTAGATAAATTAAGAGATAAAATGATATTTGCAACTCATAACTTAGTTTCTGATGGGTCTTTTAATGAATTTCAATTGATACTTTGCAGAAACGTATTAATTTACTTTGATAAAAATTTACAAGAAAAGGTGTTTCATTTATTTGATAATAGTCTTGAAAAACTTGGTTATTTAGCATTAGGTTCTAAAGAAACCATCAAATTTTCTGATTTAAATAATAATTACATACAAGTGGGCAAAGAAAAGATATGGCGGAAAGTAAAATAATTAAACCCATAGAATTACTGGCAATTGGTGGCTCTGCTGGCTCATTTAAGATATTGCTTGATATTATCCCAAAATTAAAAACTCCTATAAATTTTATCATACTCATTGTTATACACAGAAAAAGCGGCGTAAGTTCTAACATTAGCGATGTTTTTAAAAACAAAACAAAAATTAAAGTATTAGAGTGTGAAGATAAAGAGCCAATGGTAGTTGGTAATATTTATTTTGCTCCTGCAGATTACCATTTGCTAATTGAGAAAGATGGCCTATTTTCTTTAGATTATTCTGAAAAAGTAAACTACTCTAGACCATCTATAGATGTTACTTTTGTAAATGCCGCAGATTTATATGGAAATAAATTAGCCGCCTTATTACTTTCAGGGGCGAATTCTGACGGTGCAGAAGGTTTATTTTATATTCATCAAAAAAATGGAACAACAATTGTACAAAGTCCTGATAGTTCTGAAATAGATACAATGCCCAAAGAAGCATTGAAACTTTTTGAACCTGATTACATAGCCAATGTGGCAGAAATTATTACCATAATCAACAATTTTAATCTTGAAAAAAACAGTACTCATTTTTGATGATGATGTAAATATTTTAGAATTATGTTCTATTATTTTAACAGAATGTGGTTACGAAGTAGCCACCTCAGAGACATCACATAATATTATAGAAAAAGTTATAGAAACAAATCCAGACGCAATTTTAATGGATAATTGGATTCCAGATATTGGAGGGATTGAAGCTACAAGAATTTTAAAAAAACATCCGGATTTTAAACATATTCCTGTTATTTATTTTTCGGCAAATAACGACATCAAGTCTTTGGCAGAAAAAGCTGGCGCCGATGTCCATTTAGCAAAACCTTTTGATCTAGAAGATTTAGAAAACTTAATAAAATCTCTATTGGAGAAATAATAACTATTAAAATCTCATTCATAAAAAAGGCTGTCGAAAATAATATTCAGACAGCCTTTCTTATTTTGGTATCATTAACTTATCAAGTTAACTACTTACTTAAATCTGTGAAGTGCTTATAAAACAATGGGATGGTTTCTATGCCTTTGTAATAATTAAATACATCGTATTTCTCATTTGGAGAGTGAAGATTATCACTATCTAAACCAAAACCCATTAATACCGTTTTAATTCCTAATTCTTGTTCAAATAAAGCTACAATAGGAATACTACCTCCTCCTCTAGTTGGTACTGGTTCTTTCCCAAAAGATTCTTCAATTGCTTTGTAAGCTGCTTTAAACGCAACAGAATCAACAGGTGTAACATAAGGAGTACCACCATGATGGGCTGTAACGCTAACCTTCACTGATTTTGGTGCAATACTTTCGAAATGATTTTTAAAAAGTTCAGAAATTTTTCTCCAATCTTGTCCTGGTACCAAACGCATAGATATTTTTGCATTTGCCTTAGCAGGAAGTACTGTTTTAGCTCCAGGACCAGTATAACCTCCCCAAATACCGTTCACTTCTAGGGTTGGTCTAATTCCAGTTCTTTCAATAGTTGAATAGCCAGTTTCTCCCCAAACATCATCAACAGATAAATCTTTTTTATAATATTCCAAATCAAACGGAGCATCATTTAAAGCCTTTCTCTCATCTTCAGAAAGCGTTAAAACATTTTCATAAAAACCTGGTATGGTTATGTGGTTATTTTCATCATGTAAAGAGGCAATCATTTGGCATAAAATAGTTGCCGGGTTTGCAACTGCACCGCCGTAAACACCAGAGTGTAAATCTCTATTTGGCCCTTGCACCTCAACTTCCATATAAGCTAAACCTCTTAAACCCGTTTCTAAAGAAGGGTTTTCCATGCTAATCATAGAAGTATCAGAAATTAAAACAACATCTGCTTTTAAGCGCTCTTTGTTATTTGCTACAAATAAACCAAGATTATCTGAACCTACTTCTTCCTCTCCTTCAATCATAAATTTGATATTACAAGGAAGAGTTTCGGTTTGCATCATCAGTTCAAATGCTTTTACATGCATGTAAAATTGACCTTTATCATCACAAGCACCACGGGCAAATATTTTCCCATCACGTAGGGTAGGTTCAAAAGGTGGGGTGTGCCATAATTCTAACGGATCTGGGGGTTGTACGTCGTAATGGCCATAAACTAATACAGTTGGTAATGAAGCATCAATAATTTTCTCACCGTACACTATCGGATAGCCATCGGTTGCGCAAACCTCTACCTGGTTTGCGCCAGCTTCTTTCAATTTCAGAGCAACAAACTCTGCTGTTTTAAGTACGTCACCTTTATATTTAGGGTCGGCACTAACAGAAGGGAATCTTAATAATTCAAATAATTCGTCGAGAAAACGCTGGCGGTTTTGCTCTACATAATTTTTTATCACTTGCATAAAATACGTGTTTATGCAAATATATCAATTTAAAACTGGGCTACTTTGTAAAAATTCATCTACAAATTGCAGGTAAAAAATGGCTTAGTCCCAAGTTGCTAAAGCATTGCTATTTGGTACTTCTACAGTTTCTGTAGCTACAGGTGTTGTTTTAACTTCTGGATTAGCTTTATTTAAAGTTGCCGCAGCCGCTACAGCTGATATCACTACAAATACTATAATTAATAACTTTTTCATGTTAATGCATTTTAATAATTAATCCCAAGTACTAACATTTGATTTATCTAAATTAGTTTCATCCTCGCTATCGCTAAGTTTTAAAACCTTTGTTTCTTTTGGTTGTACTTCGCTTTCTTTTTTACATGAGCTTGCACCTAAAGCACTAACTAACATGATAACAACTAATATCTTTTTCATTTTCTTGAAACTTTTAAGTGTGTGTAACAGTACAAATATGATAGTGAAATTAACTTAAACAAAACTTTTATGTATAAAAAAATAATATAATCTTTCAGTTAACTGTTTTTTTCTTTCTAATTAATATCATATTTTTATTTCATTCCCTAATTAATATTTTAAGATTTATGAATACATTTACCTATTTCTATGTTTTTTACTAAAATGAGGTGTTTGAATATTTTATTACTCTTTGCAACTTTATCAACAAGTAGCAAAGCATTCCAGAAAACCACGTTTAATTCTGAAACAGAACTTGATTCTAATAAAGTTATTGAACTGAATAAAAATGGATATTCAAATCGACTTACTTCTCCCGACCAATCTATCAATATTGGAAGAAAAGCAATTAGTATAGCGAAAAAGATAAACTATCAAAAAGGAATAGCTGAAGGTTATAGAGTTACAGGAATAGGATATTATTACACTAATAACAGTGACTCTGCTTTGAACAACTACCTCATTTCATTGAACATATTTAAAAAGATTAAAGATGAAATTGGTGAAGCCAAAGTATCTAGTAATATTGGTAATCTATGGGCAGAAATTGATTATGACAAATCCTTAGAGTATTTTAATCAAACTCTAGTAATCGCAAATAAACATTCAATTAAAGATTTAATCGCTGGAACATATTTAAATATTGGAAATGCATATTATAGAAAAAAAAATTATTCATTAGCATTGTCTAATTATACAAGAAGTAATTCACTATTTAAAAAAATAAATAACCCTATTGGGATAACACAAAGTCTTCAAAACATTGGAGTAATTTATTTTTACCTAAATAATTTTGATGTTGCAGAAAAAACACTGTTAGAAGCAAATAAAAAATCTAAAGAAAATGAATTAAATAACACAATAGCAACCATTAATTTAACGCTTTCAACTATCTACATAAATAAAAATAATTTTAAAAAAGCAGAACAATACATTAATGAAGGAATAGGTTTTGCTAAATTAGTTAATAACCAAAAGCTTATATACGATTACACTTATACTAATTATGAATTAGAAAGTAAAAGAAAAAATTATGAAAAAGCTTTAGAATACCTTAAAGAAATAAATGCCTTAGACAGTATAAACTATAAAAAAAACACAGCTTCCAACATCAACCTTATACAACAAACTTTAAAACAACAGCAAACTCAAAAAGAAAATGAGTTAACTATACAAGCGCAAATAAATGCTCAAAAATTAGCTTTCGCAATTGGCGCTGTAACTATAATGG
Source organism: Pedobacter alpinus (assembly GCF_042684645.1). NCBI lineage: Bacteria > Pseudomonadati > Bacteroidota > Sphingobacteriia > Sphingobacteriales > Sphingobacteriaceae > Pedobacter > Pedobacter alpinus. The sequence continues at coordinate 103,365 of NZ_JBHULV010000052.1, read as the reverse complement.
CATTCTTAGTTATTTTTTTATTAATTAAAACAAATAAGCGTTCTAAAAAATCTAATTCAGAATTAACTGCCCTTAATAATGAAGTAATAAAACAAAAAAATAATGTTGATAGAATTAATCATCAATTAGAAGAAATAATTGGAGAAAGAACAAAGGATTTAATTATCAAAAACCAAAAACTATCAGAATATTCTTCTCATTTATCTCATCAAATACGTGGTCCTGTGGCTACACTTAAAGGTTTAATGATGTTAGTGGAAGATAAACTGGTAGATAGCAACGAGATTGCCCCACAAATAAAAAAATGTGTTGATGATATCGACTCAAAAATAATGACTATCAATGAAGATTTACACGACCCTACACGCAAAGGGTTAAGCTAATTATTAAATTATCAAAAAATTAAAATGAGGCGGACTTAAAATCTCCGCCTCATTTTTTTTACTTTTGCATTCTTAAAAAAACACAATTTGGATTATTTAGCAGGATTAAACTCGATACAAAGACAGGCAGTAGAACAAACCGAAGGGCCAGTAATGATAGTTGCAGGAGCTGGCTCTGGAAAAACCAGAGTAATAACCTACAGAGTAGCCCATTTAATACAGAAAAAAATTGATCCGTTTAATATTTTAGTTTTAACATTTACCAATAAAGCTGCAAAAGAAATGCGTAACCGTATTACTACGGTAATTGGTTCAGAAGCTAAAAATATTTGGATGGGTACTTTCCACTCTGTTTTTGCTAAAATTTTAAGGGTTGAAGCTAATAAAATAGGTTACCCAAATAACTTCACCATTTACGATACTGACGATAGTAAAAACCTAATTAAAACGATATTGAAAGAAATGAGTTTAGATGATAAACTCTACCACCATAACTATGTTTATGGTAGAATATCAATGGCTAAAAACAATTTAATTTCTGTTGCCGAGTATCAACAAAATGAACAAATACAGGCTGACGACTTTACATCTGGAAGAGGTTTTTTGGGTAAAATTTACGAAACTTATGCCAACCGTTGTTTTAAAGCTGGCGCAATGGATTTTGACGATTTATTGTTCAAAACAAATGTTTTACTTAAGGAACATATTGATGTTTTAAACAAATACCAGCAAAAGTTTAAATACTTAATGGTTGATGAGTACCAGGATACTAACTTTTCTCAATACCTAATTGTAAAAAAATTAGCAGCAGTTAGAGAGAATTTATGCGTAGTTGGAGACGATGCTCAAAGTATTTATGCTTTTAGGGGCGCAAATATCCAAAACATTCTCAACTTTCAAAAAGATTACCCCGATGTTAAAGTTTATAAGTTAGAGCAAAACTATCGATCAACACAAAATATTGTAAACATTGCAAACAGCATTATTGCAAACAATAAAAATCAGTTAGAAAAAAATGTTTTTTCTGAGAATGAAACTGGAGACAAAATTAAAGTAACACGATCTTTTTCTGATAATGAAGAAGGGAAACAAGTTGCAGAGTCTATTGCGCAAGAAAGAGCCGATAAAAATTTAAATTGGGTTGATTTTGCTATTCTTTACAGAACAAATGCACAATCACGCTCAATGGAAGAAGCCTTAAGAAAATTAGGTGTTCCTTACAAAATATATGGTGGGCAGTCATTTTATCAACGTAAAGAAATAAAAGATTTAATCGCGTACTTTAGGCTAACCTTTAACCCGGCAGATGAAGAAGCTTTTAAAAGGGTGATTAATTACCCAGCCAGAGGTATAGGTAAAACCACTTTAGATAAAATTATTTTAGCAGCAGATAAAGAGAATATGACACTATTCGATATTATTTGCGATGCACCAAATTATTTAGAAAACAGAGCAGCTTTGGCTGTTGCAGGATTTGCAACTGCTGTGCAAAGTTTTGCTGTGGTAGCAAAAAACAGTACTGCTTACGATACCGCTTTACATATTGCGCAACAATCTGGGTTATTAAAAGATTTATACGATGATAAATCTGTTGAGGGAGTAGGACGTTATGAAAATATTCAGGAATTACTAAACGGTATTAAAGAATTTTCTGAAAGAGAAGATATTGAAGACCGCGGCTTGGATGTATTTATGCAAGACATTGCTTTACTAACTAATGATGATAAAGACAAAGCCGAAAATGTAGATACCGTTTCATTAATGACCATTCACTCTTCTAAAGGTTTAGAATACCCACAAATTTACGTAGTTGGATTAGAAGAAAATCTTTTCCCATCGCAAATGGCGCTAAATTCTAGAGCAGATTTAGAAGAAGAGAGACGCCTATTTTATGTTGCAGTAACAAGAGCCGAGAAAAAATTACACTTAAGCTACGCTACTTCTCGCTTTAAATTTGGTACACTTATAAACTGCGAACCATCAAGGTTTTTAGACGAAATTGATCCGAGATTTTTAGAGATTGAAATTCCTAAAAAATCTATGTTAAGTACTGGTAATTTTGATGATGAACGTTCGCAATGGAAAAGTAAAACTAGCGATAGTAAACAAACCCAAGGAGATTTCTTCTCGAAACCCAAACCGGCAACCAAGCCACCTACTACAACTTCTATTTTAGCTAAAGCCCATGTTCCTAGCGAAGGTTTTGCACCAAGTGATACCTCTAAACTACAGGTGGGTCATGAGGTAGAACATGAAAGATTTGGTTACGGTAAAGTTTTAACTCTTGAGGGAAATAAACCTGATATTAAAGCAACTATTTTCTTCAAAGAAATTGGTCAAAAACAATTATTGTTAAAGTTTGCGAAGTTGAGAATTGTTTAATTAGTAAACAGTTAATTTACGAGATGGAGTTTATTAGCAATTGGTTTGTTAGTATTTGTTTTATGGCAAGATTAGTTTCTTTTGATTATCCATCTTTAAGCTTAATCACTACAAACTAATTAACTCAATTATTATTTTCAAAGCCAATTATTAATGAACGAATGAACTGTTCAAAGAACTATCTTAATTACGTTAAATTTTGTTAATTATGTACCAAGCATTTAAAAATACTTTAGTTTAGCATTTCTTATATTTAAAATTGACATTATTATTTATTAACCTATCTTTGCAGGATGTTTAAAAACAAGAGCTTAACCGTACTAAGCTTATTTATATTATTTACAATTGTTTTTACTGGATGTAAAAGCAGATTTGAAAAGCTTAGAGAGAGTACAGATGTTGCTAAAAAGTATCAAGAAGCGATACGTTTATACAACAAAAAAGATTACTCTAAAGCTTTAGTTTTATTTGATGATTTAGTACAACGTTACAGAGGAAGGTCAGAATCTGAAGATTTATATTACTATTATGCTTATACAAATTATCAATTAAAAGATTTTTTATCTGCAAGATACCATTTCAAAACATTTGCAGACACCTACCCTAGTAGCCCAAAAGCAGAAGAATGTAGGTTTTTAGCAGCTTATTGTTTTTATTTAGATTCTCCAAATTTCTCTTTAGATCAGGACAACACTTACAAAGCTATTGAGTCTTTACAATTATTTATAAACTTGTATCCAAAAAGTGAACGAGTGGCTGAAGCTAGCGAGTTGATTTCTGACTTAAGGGGTAAATTAGAACAAAAATCTTACGAAAACGCTAAACTGTTTTTAGATATAGGAGATTATCAAGCGGCTGTTATCGCATTCAGGAATTCTGCAAAAGATTTTCCTGACACTAAATATGCGGAAGAAATGGAATTTTTAACCATACAGTCTCAATATTTATACGCTAAAAATAGTTTAGAAATTAGACAAGAAGATAGGTACAATGAAGCTATTGACGAATATGAAAGATTTGTTGAAAGACACCCAAAAAGTATTTATTTAAAACAAGCAGAAGCATTAAAAGAAGCTTCATTAAAAGGTATAGAAGTAACAAAAGAGATATTAGCGAGCTATTCGGGATATAAAAAAGAGCAAAAAGATGAACAATAAAGAAAATGTTAATAAACCAACTGTTGCAAGTACAACAGTTACAAGAGACTTAAGACTTTTAGACGTTGAAACTCAAAATGTATATGAGTCTTTAGTTGTGATTAGCAAAAGAGCTAATCAGATAGCAGCTAATTTAAAAGAAGAATTACATGGTAAATTAGCAGAATTTGCAAGTTCTAATGACAATTTGGAAGAAGTTTTTGAAAACAGAGAGCAAATTGAAATATCTAAGCATTACGAAAGAATGCCAAAGCCAACATTAGTTGCAATTGATGAGTTTTTACATGGTAAAGTTTACCATAGAAATCCTTCTAAAGAACAAAACTAATTTGTTCTATATTTGAGCATGAGTGAAATGCTTAAAGATAAAAATATAATTCTTGGCGTTTGCGGCAGTATTGCGAGTTACAAAGCAGCAGAACTTGTTAGGTTATTTGTAAAAGCTGGTGCAAACGTTAAGGTTGTGATGACAAAAGATGCTATATCTTTTATCACCCCTCTTACCCTTTCTACCCTTTCTAAAAACCAAGTTTATAGTACTTATTACCATGCCGAAACTGGGGTTTGGAATAACCATGTAGAACTAGCTTTATGGGCAGATTTAATAATCATAGCTCCAGCAACAGCAAATACTTTAGCTAAATTTGCAAACGGTATTTGTGATAATCTTTTAAGTGCAGTTTATTTATCTGCTAAATGCCCTGTTTATCTGGCTCCTGCTATGGATTTAGATATGTGGAAACATCAAAGCACTCAAAATAACATTAGCACCTTAATTAGCCATAACAATACCATTATAAAACCAAATGATGGTGAATTGGCAAGTGGCTTATACGGAGAAGGCCGGCTAGCAGAACCTCAAGAAATTTTGAATTTCATATCTGAAAAAACAAACCAAAAACTCCCATTAATAGGAAAAAAAGCCCTAGTTACAGCAGGCCCAACTTATGAAGCAATAGATCCTGTAAGGTTTATTGGTAATCATTCATCAGGTAAAATGGGTTTTGCGATTGCAAACGAGCTAAAAAATCTTGGTGCCGAAGTGGTTTTAGTTAGTGGCCCAACAAATTTACAAATTCACAACAATATTAAACTTGTTAACGTTACTTCCGCTGATGATATGTTACAAGCATGTTTAGCCGAATTTGATGATGTTGATATTTGTGTAATGAGTGCAGCAGTTGCAGATTACACTCCGCAAGAAGTTGCAAACCAAAAAATTAAGAAAAACACTGATGACTTCTCAATAAATTTAAAGAAAACAACAGACATTCTTTATACTTTAGGACATAGTAAAAAACACCAAATACTAGTTGGTTTTGCTTTAGAAACCAATAATGAAGAGGAAAACGCAATTAAAAAAGTAAAGAAAAAGAATTTAGATTTTATTGTTCTAAATTCTTTGAATGATGAAGGTGCTGGTTTTAAAAATAACACCAACAAAATCACAATAATAGATAAAAATTTAGCTAAAAAAACATTCGATTTAAAGTCTAAAGAAGCAGTTGCTAAAGATATTTGCGAACAAATTATATTCTTAATATGAAAAAAATAATTCTTGTTGTTCTATGTTTTTTTTCTTTGCAAACCTATGCTCAAGATTTGAATGTTAGGGTTCAAATTCTATCTCCTCAAATTCAAAACACTAATAAAAGACCTTTGGAGGCCTTACAAATTGCTATTACAGAATTTATTAATAACAGAAAGTGGACTAATTTTGAATTGAAATCTCAAGAAAGAATTGATTGCAATTTAGTGATTACAGTTAAAAATTGGGACGGTGGAAGCAACTATCAATGTGAAGCGCAATTATTGAGTAGTCGCCCTATTTATGGCACTACATTTAACTCAAGTGTTTTAAGTTTAAATGACAAAAATTTTGATTTTAACTATACCGAAGGGCAACCATTAGATTTTTCTGACCAAAACTATTTGAATAACTTAAGTTCTTTATTGGCATTTTACGCTTACGTAATTGTAGGTTTAGATAGTGATACTTTTAGTAAATTAGGAGGCACAGACTACTACACCAAAGCTCAAACTGTTTTAAATAACGCCCAAAATGCTTCTTTTCCGGGTTGGAAAGCTTTTGAAAATTTAAGAAATAGGTATTGGCTAATTGAAAATTTAAACAATAAAAGCTTTTTACCAATTAGAGAAATTTTATACAGTTACCACCGCCTAGGCTTGGATGTAATGAGTGAAGATTTGAATAAAGGTCGTAAAAACATTGGTGATGCTTTACCAAAACTCGCCGATTTAGATAAACAAAAACAAGGTTCTATGTTAAACCAAGTATTTTTTTCGGCTAAAGCTGATGAAATTATAAACATTTTTAGTAAAGGAAACCCAATGGAGCGGGCTAAAATTTACAATTTAATGGTTGATGCTGACCCCGCAAACACTTCAAAATACGAAGAATTAAAAAAGATTAAATAAGGTTTTTTAAACCTTAATTTTTAATTTTAAACTTCAATTTTTAATCTCTAAAATAAATATGCTAAGCAGATTGCTGATAAAAAACTACGCCTTAATAGATAATTTAGACATTAGTTTTGATAAAGATTTGAATATAATTACAGGAGAAACTGGTGCTGGAAAATCTATAGTATTAGGTGCTTTAGGTTTAATTTTAGGTCAAAGAGCAGAAGGAAAATACTTTTTTAATCAGCAGAAAAAGTGCGTGGTTGAAGGTTTTTTTGATGTTACTTCTTATTCTTTAAAACCTTTTTTTGAAGAAAACGATTTAGATTACGATAACGAAACTGTTTTAAGGAGAGAAATTGCTTTAGATGGTAAATCAAGAGCTTTTATAAATGATACTCCTGTAACTTTAGCCGTATTGAAGGCTTTAGGTCAGCAATTAATTGATGTGCATTCCCAACATGCAACTTTAGAAATTAATAATGCCAATTTCCAATTATTGGTTGTTGATGTAATGGCGCAACATGATGTTTTATTAAATGATTATAAAAAGCAATTTCAATCTTATAAAAAAACTCAGCGACAGTTAAAAGCATTGCAAGAAGAAACTGAAAAAGCAAAAGCAGACCAAGATTATTTCCAGTTTCAGTTTGACGAGTTAGATAGTGCAAACTTAGTTGCTGGCGAACAAAATGATTTGGAAATTGAATTGAACAGTTTAACCCATGCTGAAGAAATAAAAAAGAACTTACTATCAGCAAACTATTTAATTACTGGCGGGGATGATGATGGCTTATCTAAGCTTAAAGAAGCTTTGAATCAAATACAAAGTATCGAGAAATATCTGCCAGAAACTTCATCACTAAGCGAACGCTTAAAAAGTACTATAATTGAAATTAAAGATATTGCTGCTGAATTGGAAAGCTTAGAACAAGCAACATCATTTAATGAAAACAGGCTAAATGAGATTAACGAGAGATTGAGTTTGAGTTATGCTTTGCAAAAGAAACATCGTTTAAATAATAACGAAGAATTAATAGCACTTAAAAATGAATTATCTGATAAATTGAATAAGATTTTATTTGCTGATGAAGATTTAATAAAATTAGAAAAAGATTTATCCATTACAGAAATTGATTTATTAAAAAAAGCTACTGAATTAAGTTTAAATAGAAGTAAAGTTATTCCGGTTATAGAAAAAAACGTTCTTAATACTTTGGCTCAAGTTGGAATGAACAATGCTCAATTAAAAATAGAGCAAATCAATTTACCAAATAAACAATTAGATGTTACCGGAATTGACCAGATTAAATTTTTATTTAATGCAAACAAAGGGCATCAATTAAACGAGCTAAATAAAGTTGCATCTGGTGGAGAGTTATCAAGGCTGATGTTAAGTATAAAATCTTTAATTGCCAAAAAAGCGGCTTTACCAACCATTATTTTTGATGAGATTGACACAGGTGTATCGGGCGAAGTTGCAAACAGCGTTGGAAATATAATGCAAGAATTGGCAAAAGACATGCAAGTAATTACCATTACGCATTTGCCACAAATGGCAAGCAAGGGGCAAGCGCATTATTTTGTACATAAATTAATTAAAAACGATTTTACTTATACTCAGATTAAAAAATTAGATACAGAAGAGCGTGTTTTAGAAATTGCAAAAATGTTGAGTGGCGAAAACCCAAAAGAATCTGCTTTGCAAAATGCGAGAGAGTTGTTGCAGAATTAATTTCTGTAAAAAATAAAATAATGACAAATCAAAAAATATGGCTTACAATTTACTAAAAGGAAAAAGAGGTATCATTACCGGCGCTTTAGATGCAAACTCTATAGCTTGGAAAGTAGCTGAAAAAGCACATGAAGAAGGTGCTACATTTGTGCTAACTAACGCCCCTATTGCTATGCGAATGGGCGAAATCAATAATTTAGCAGAAAAAACTGGCTCAACAATTATACCGGCTGATGCTACCAGTGTTGAAGATTTAACAAATCTATTTACGCAAGCACAAGAAATTTTGGGTGGTAAAATAGATTTTGTTTTACACTCAATTGGTATGAGCGTTAATATCCGTAAAAAAATTCCTTACACAGAATCTAATTACGACTACTTTTCAAAAGGTATAGATGTTTCTGCAATGTCTTTACATAAAATGTTGGCAGTTGCTAAAAAAATGGATGCCATTAGCGAGTGGGGAAGTGTTGTTGCATTAACCTATATGGCGGCACAACGCACCTACCCTTTCTATACAGATATGGCTGATATTAAGGCCATGTTAGAATCTATTGCCAGAAGCTTCGGTTACCACTATGGCGTTGATAAAAAGGTGCGTATCAATACAGTTTCACAGTCTCCTACTCGCACAACTGCAGGTTCAGGAATTAAAGGATTCGATAATTTCTTCGACTTCGCAGATAAAGTAGCTCCTTTAGGAAATGCCGATGCCGAATCTTGTGCTGATTATTGTATCACATTATTTTCTGATTTAACCCGAATGGTTACCATGCAAAATCTTTTTCATGATGGAGGTTACTCATCAACAGGTGTAAGTATGGAAGTAATGGATAAAATGGGCGAATAGTATCAGTTTTAATTAAAGTATAATAAAATAAATTATGCTGCCTCTATTTCCGAGAGACGGCTTTTTTTAATCTTTCCTTTTAAATTAGTTGATTGCATTCACACCGTGTAAACCAATTAAAAATCAATGATTTACCACAACTTGTGATTACCAAATAAATATCATACCTTTGCGCCCGGTTTAGCGATGTTGCTAAACCTTATTAATTATCATGAACCCATTCAATGAATTGGGGATCCGTGAAGATATTGTTAATGCGATAACCGAGTTAGGTTTTGAAAACCCTACTCCGATACAGGAAAGTGCCATTCCAGTATTGTTATCAGGCAGCAACGATTTTGTCGGATTAGCCCAGACAGGAACCGGAAAGACCGCCGCATTTGGTCTTCCACTTTTAGAACTAATAGACTACAAGAAAAATTTCCCTCAAGCTTTAATTCTTTGCCCAACACGTGAACTTTGTTTACAAATAAGCAACGACGTTAAAAATTATGCAAAAAACCTTCCTAATGTAAACGTGGTAGCAGTATATGGCGGTGCCAATATTGTAAACCAATTACGTGACATTAAGAGAGGAGTTCACATTGTTGTAGCTACCCCAGGTAGAATGAAAGACATTTTGAACAGAAAAGCCATCGATTTCTCAGAAGTTAAATACGTTGTTTTAGACGAAGCTGACGAGATGTTAAACATGGGTTTTCAGGAAGATATTGATGAAATTTTATCAACTACTCCAAAAACTAAAAAAACCTGGTTATTTTCAGCTACCATGCCTCGTGAAGTAAGAGCTATTGCTCAAAACTACATGACTGACCCGAAAGAGTTAACAATGGGAACAAAAAACACAGGTAACGTAAATATTGAACATGAGTATTACATTGTTAAAGCTCGTGATAAATATGCTGCGTTTAAACGTATTGTAGATTATAATCCAGATATATTTGGTATTGTTTTCTGTCGTACAAAAATTGAAACTCAAGAAATTGCTGAGTCTTTAGTTAAAGATGGTTACAATGCCGATGCATTACACGGAGATTTATCACAACAACAACGTGATAAAGTAATGAAACGTTACCGTGATAGAAGCTTACAGCTTTTAATTGCTACTGATGTTGCTGCCCGTGGTATTGATGTTAATGAAGTTACTCACGTTATTAATTATTCTTTACCAGATGAGATTGCTAACTATACGCACCGTAGCGGACGTACTGGTAGAGCAGGAAAATCTGGTATTTCTATTGCGATTATCAATTCTAGAGAAACTGGTAAAATTCGTCAGATAGAGAAACAAATTGGTAAATCTTTTACTAAAGCAGAAGTACCAACAGGTTTTGATGTTGTTGAGAAACAATTATTTGGCTTGATACATAAAGTACATAATGTAGAGGTTAATGAAACTCAGATTGAGCAATACTTACCACGTATAATGGCCGAGTTTGTAGATTTGAGCAAAGAAGACATCATTAAACGTTTTGTTTCTTTAGAGTTTAACCGCTTTTTAGATTATTACAAAGGTGCTAGAGACTTAAATGCTGGCGCTGATGATAGAAACAGCGAACGCGGTGAAAGAGGAGAACGAAGTGAAAGAGGCGGACGTGGTACTAGCGAAGGTTTTACTCGTTTATTTATAAACTTGGGTGCTGTTGATGATTTTACAAGAGGTGATTTATTAGGTTACATTTGTAATAACACAGGTATAACTGGCCGTTCTGTAGGTAAAATTGACATGAAAGGTGTTTTCTCTTTCTTTGAAGTAGAAACCGAATTTGTAGAAAAAGTAACTGAAGCTTTTAAACCAATTGATTTTCACGGACGCGATGTAAGAATCGAAGTTTCTGGTGACGCACCAGAAGGCGGAGAAAGACGTAGTAGCAGTGGTGGCGAACGCAGAAGCGGAGGCGGTGGCTACGGTGGTGGCGAACGCAGAAGCGGAGGTGGCGAACGTAGAGAAAGAAGTAGTGGTGGTGGATACGGTGGTGGCGAACGCAAAAGTGGCGGAAGCAGAGAAAGAACTGGTGGTGCAGGTGGAAATAGCGGTGGTGGATTTAGAGATTTTTCTGGCAAACGCAGAGACGATAAAAAAGACGGCGGTAGTAACCGTGGTGGCGGATACGGCGGCGGTGGCGGACGTAGAGGCGATAGATAAGTTTATTCTATTATTATTTTTATATGTAAAGGCTTCGGATTAATTTCTGAAGCCTTTTTTTTTAAATTTTATTTTAAGCTATTTCTATAAGATTTATAATTTTAAAGGTATAAATTTTTAATCCATATAATTTTTAGCAGTTAAGTTAAATTAAATTGATGATATCGTTTTATAAAAAAATAATCTAGCTTAATACTTTCAAAATTAAAGACATAAAAAAAGTCTTGATGTTTTAATCAAGACTTTTTTAGAAAAACATTGTTTATGCAAAGTTCTTAACGCTTCGTATTTCTTCATAAAGTTCAATAACTTTCTTTTGCAAGTCGATAACTTCTAAACCTCTTTCATGCAATTGCTTAGAAACAACCTCTAAATCAGAAGCATTTTTAATCTCCTGCTCAGGGTCATTATAGGTTAATAATTGAACAATGCTCATATCAAACAATGCTGAAATTTGCTCTAACCTTGATAAATTAACATCAGTAATTCCGGTTTCAATTTTCGAGAATGCTGGTATTGAAATATCCAATTGTTTAGCAACATCTTCTTGGCTCCATCCCTTTTGATGTCTTAGTAACCTAATTTTTTTTCCTAATAACTTCATTTTATCCTATCCTTAAATTCACACTCAAACTATATATAAATAATTGAGAACGTTAAAATTATATTTTTATTTACCCGTAAAGAAAAGATTTTGCTAATGTAACTAAATCAATACCTCCAAAGGTGCCAGAACTCATCATTAATAAATTATTGTCTGACGATTTAAACGTTTCAATATATTGCTTTATTTTATCCGTATTGTCAAAAAATTTAAGTCCTTCTTTGTTAAAAGAGTTAAATACGTCATCCTCTGTAAAAGGTTTCATGTTTTTTTGAACAAACGTTTTTTTATCTATAAACACAATAGCAATTTCTGCGCCATTCATTGTTCCATCGTATTCTTTTAAAAAATCTTCATTCAAACTACTAAAAGTGTGCAACTCAATGCAAGCAATCAGTTTCCTATTTACAAACTGTTCTTTAACAGCGTCAATTGTGGCCTTTAATTTAGACGGAGAGTGTGCAAAATCTTTATAAACAACAGATCTATCTGTTTCTCCAAGCTTTTCAAGCCTTTTTGCTGCACCAGTAAAAGAAACTATAGCAGTATAAAAGTCTTCCTCATTTATTCCCGCTTCTTGGCAGGCAAACCTTGCAGCTGTTAAATTCATTAAATTATGTCTCCCAAACACATTTAACGCTATCAGCTTATTTTCAAAATTTAAGGAAGTAATGCCGTTTTCTATTTCAAAAGGAGGAGTATGATAAGCTATGCAATTTAAATTTTGTTTGAATTTATGATTTAAAACTAAATCTTTTAAAACCTCATCTTCCTCACAATAAATTAGCGTTCCTTTGTCTTCAATGGTATCTATAAAAATATCAAACTGTAATTTATAACTATCAAAAGTTGGAAAAACATTGATATGATCCCATGCAACACCACTTATAATTCCAACATGTGCGTAATACAAATGAAATTTTGGCCTTCTATCTATGGGCGAAGCTAAGTACTCGTCTCCTTCAATTACGATTAAAGGAGCATCTGATAACTTAACCATGTTTTCAAAACCAGCTATTTGTGCACCAACTAAATAATCAAAATCTTTTTTGTAATGATTTAACACATGCAAAATCATTGAAGTTATAGTTGTTTTACCATGACTACCACCTACAACAATACGTTTTTTGTTTAATGACTGTTGGTAAATGTATTCGGGATAAGAATAAATTGGTAAACCTAATTCTTGCGCTTTTAAAAGCTCAGGATTATCAATTCTGGCATGCATTCCTAAAATTACGGCATCAATATCTTTGGTAATGTTTTCCGGAATCCAGCCTTCTTGTTTAGGTAAAATACCACTCTTTTGCAACCTTGTTTTAGACGGCTCATAAACAACGTCGTCAGAACCACTCACATTAAATCCTTTTAAATGCAATGCAATAGCTAAATTATGCATGGCTGCACCACCAATAGCAATAAAATGTACCCTCATCTCTTAGTTTTTTATAAATCTAGCGGCAACCCATAAATCTGTTTTTTTATGGCTTACATAATTTAAACCGTATTTATTAGCTTCCTCTTCAATCATTTTTAAATCTGGAGACTCGTAAAAACCACTAAAAAATATTTCACCTTTTGCTGATAATACCTCAGCATACGTTTCAATTTGGTCTAATAATATATTTCTGTTTATGTTAGCCAAGATAATTTCAAATTGTTGTTGAGGAATTACTTCTTTAGAGCCACAAAATGCATTTAAATTATTGATTTGATTCAATTCCGCATTTTCTAAAGTACTTTCATAACAAACTGAGTCATTATCTATGGCAACTAAAGATTGAGCACCTAATTTACTTGCCAAAATTGCTAAGATTGCTGTACCACAACCCATATCTAAAATGGTTTTATCAGCTACATCTGTCTCTAACAAATATTCCATAATCATGGCGGTTGTTTGGTGATGTCCTGTACCAAAAGCCATTTTTGGGTCAATTATAATTTCATGTTTGAAAGCAGGTTTAGGTTGATGAAAAGTTGCTCTAACATAAACCTGATCCTTAATTTCAATAGGTTCAAAATTACTTTCCCAAACCTGGTTCCAATTTTCTTGCTCCACATCGTTAATTATAAAAGAAAAGTTTATACTGCAATTATAAATACCTATTGTGTTTTGTAATTTAATTTCGCTGTAAGCATCTTCTGTAATATATGCTTTAAACCCTTCTTCCGTTTCTTCAAATGTATCGTAATCAATTTCACCAAGGGCAGCTATTAAAATATCTTTTTGATAGCTTTCATCACTTAAAACAGTGAAAACAAGTTCTTTATAATTCATGCTTTTAACTAAAAATTTACACACCAAATTACAACAATTTTATGTGGATTTTAACGGGCTTTCGATGTAAATCTTTTCTTTGGTAATGATTAGATGATGATTTGCGAAAAACTGATTGTTAAAAATTTTTCTCAGATATTTCTGATTAGTTTCTCCCTAAGATTCCGCAAATTACCGTACAATAATATCTTTATAAATCTGTGACCTATACGTACTCAGTGGTAAGCAACTCCCGAAAATTTCAAAAATCACCACAGATTTCTATCAATCTAACTCTTTAACCTCAGTGCGCTCTATGATAAAAAAACAACACCATAAATCCTCGAGAAATTGTTGCACAAAAATATCTATTATATTTAGCTGAATAATACAATTACCTACAAAAAGGCCCAAATCAAAACTTTAAAGCTTCAATTTAGGCCTAAATATAATTTCAAAAAAGCTTAGCTATTAAAAGCTTTAGCTATATCCACAAAATCTCTCGATTTTAAAGAAGCGCCACCAATTAATCCGCCGTCAATATCTGGCTGAGAAAATAATTCATCAGCATTTTTTGGGTTACAGCTACCACCATATAAAATAGAAGTTTCTTGTGCAACTACATCACCATATTTAGCTGCAATTTCTTTACGGATAAAAGCATGAATTTCTTGTGCTTGGTCTGAAGAAGCTGTTACACCTGTACCAATGGCCCAAACTGGCTCGTAAGCAATTACTAATTTGGCAAAATCTGCTGCATCTAAATGGAAAGTCCCTTCTGCTAACTGAGATTTTACAACATCAAAATAAGTTCCACCTTCACGTTCTGTTAAAGTTTCGCCAATACAAAAAATAGGCTTCAAATTACTTTTTAAAGCAGCGTCTGTCTTTTTAGCTAAAAGCGCATTGTCTTCGCCAAAATATTGTCTTCTTTCTGAGTGACCTAAAATCACATATTCTACACCAATAGACGCAAGCATTGAAGTTGAAATTTCACCAGTATATGCTCCAGCAGTTTCTTGATGAGCATTTTGCGCACCAACACTTACTTGCTCATATCCTTTGCCTAAAGCTGTTAAACTATGTAAATGTATGTAAGGAGCACAAACTATCACTTGTTGGTCGCCTCTTACTTCGTCTTTTACCATATTAATTACCTCAGAAAAAAGAGATAATCCATCGGTATAATCTTTATTCATTTTCCAGTTTCCTGCTACAATTTTCTTTCTCATAATTTTAAAATCTTCTATATTGTTCTGTAAATTCAAATATGTTAGTTAGTAAATTTCTTTCAATATCATCAAATATCTTTCCTTTACGTTCAAAAACCTTAGTTACGGTTTCAAACATTTTATTTAGGCTGTAAACTTCAAAACCATGCGCACCACCCCAAGCAAAATCGGCAACAAAATTACGCGGAAAACCTGCACCAAACACATTTGCCCCTACTCCAACCACAGTTCCTGTATTAAACATGGTATTTATACCACATTTGGCATGGTCGGCCATTATTAAACCACAAAATTGTAAACCTGTTTTACGAAACCGTTGGGTTTTATAATCCCAAAGTTTCACTTCTGCATAGTTGTTTTTAAGGTTAGAATTATTGGTATCCGCACCAATATTGCACCATTCACCAAGCACAGAATTACCTAAATAACCCTCGTGTCCTTTTGATGAGTTACCCCAAATAACAGCGTTATTAATTTCACCTCCTACCCTACAATTAGGGCCAATGGTTGTAGCTCCGTATATTTTAGTACCTAATTTAATTTGAGAATTCTCACATAATGCTAAAGCGCCACGTATGTGCGACCCTTCCCAAACCTGACTATTTTTACCTAAATATATAGGTCCATTTTTGGTATTAAAAGTACAACATTCTGCTTCTACACCTTCTTCTACAAAAATGTCATCACCAATAATGGTGTTGGTAGTATTTAATTTAGCAGAAGTTCTTCCTTTGGTTAAAACTTTAAAGTCAGCTCTTAATGCAGTATCATTAAATTTAAAAATATCTTCTGGAAAGGTGATTTTCAAAAAGGGATTTTGGTATTCAATGATATCAAATCCAGTTAAATCATTAAAATAAAACCGATTTTGATTGCTTTTAACAGCAATACAAACATCATCATTAACTAATGCTTGTCCATCGCTTAAACCACTAATAGCAGCTAACAAACTTGCATCTGGGCAAACCGAACCATTTATAAACAGTTTATTTTCTCCTTCAATTAAAGGAAATTTATCTTGTAAGTAAGTTTCTGTAAGATATCCTACTTCTGATGGGAAATGAAAAAGCCACTTCTCAGAAATTTTCATAATCCCGATACGTAAATCGGCAACGGGGCGAGTATATGTTAAAGGAAGTAATGATGTTCTTGATTGGTCATCAAAAAAATTGATTGTCATACTGCAAAAAAACAAAAAAAGTCCCGACTAACAAGACGGGACTTTAAAATAATTATATTTTTTCTTAGATTATTTTTTAGCGTAACGCGTTTTGAATTTATCAATACGTCCTGCTGTATCAACTAACTTCATTTTTCCTGTATAGAAAGGGTGTGAAGTATGTGAAATCTCTAATTTTACTAATGGGTATTCGTTACCGTCTTCCCACTTTACAGTTTCGTTGGTGTTGATACAAGATTTAGTAATAAAAGAATATTCATTAGACATATCTTTAAAAACTACTAATCTATAATTCGATGGATGCAAATCTTTTTTCATGCTATTTCTTAATTCTTTCCCTAATTTTTAGAGGTGCAAATATAGTAAATAAAAAACACTTTCAACAAGAATTTTGTTTTATTTTTTACTAGCCAATGTGATAATCCTATTTAAAACTTCATCTAACTGATTAGCCGCAGTTTCTAAATAATTCAAATACTCTAAATCAAGATCACAGTTGTTAATTTTAATTAAATCTACCAATCCTAAAATAGAACTTAATGGCCCTCTTATTTCATGTGCATGCGTCCAAGCAATTTTCACTAAAGCCTCGTTATTTTTAACAGATAAATTTAATTCTTTATTTAATTCTAAAACATGACTAACTTGTTTACCTAATATTTTTAAATGTTCTATTTCTTCTTCGGTTATTATTCCCGGTTTTAGGTCATAAACACATAAAGTTCCGATATTGTAACCATCATCCGAAACCAAATTAGTGCTTGCATAAAACCTAACTTTAAAATCACCTGTTACAACAGGTAAGTCTTTAAATCGATCATCTTTAGTGGCATCTTCAACCACCATAATTTCATTTTGAGCAATTGCATGTGTGCAAAAAGATGTGGCTCTTGGCATTCTAGTCAACTTAACTCCCTCACTAGCTAAAATAATTTGCTCGTCCTTATCCATTAAAGAAATTAACGCAATTGGCTTTCTAGTTAAAAACGAAGCCAGTTTAGTAATGTCATCAATTTCTTTATCTACATCAAACATCAGGTATTTATTCACAGCTTTTAACCGCTCAATTTCTAAATTACTCATGGAATTACAATTTCTTGACATAGCTCAATTAACACGCCAGTAGTTGTTTTTGGATGCACAAAACATATTAACTTATTATCAGCTCCTTGCTTAGGTTCTTCGTTAAGCAAAACAAAACCTAAATCTTTTAACCTTTGCATTTCGGCATAAATATCAGCTACAGCAAAAGCAATATGATGTATGCCTTCACCTTTTTTATCAATAAATTTCGAAATAGTACTATCCGTGTTTAAAGCGTTAAGCAATTCTATTTTTGATTCTCCAACTTTAAAAAAATGCGTGGTAACGTGTTCACTAATTACTTGCTCTGTTTTATAAGGTTTTACGCCTAAAAGCATTTCGTAAAGTTTAGACGCTTGCTCTAAATCTTTAACCGCAATACCTATGTGATCAATCTTTTCCATATTGCTTCAAAATTGCATTTTAATGACCAATTTACCTATACCTTAATAGACATTATCTATGAGTGCTCCAAAAGTTTTTTCTTACATTTGTACTCATAATTAAGATAAATCTAAATAAGATGTTACAAACCCCTATATACTTAGACAATAATGCAACCACTCCTTTAGATCCTAGAGTATTGGAAGCAATGTTGCCTTACTTTACCGAAAAATTTGGAAACGCTGCAAGTAGAAATCATCCTTTTGGCTGGGCTGCTGAAGAAGGCGTTGATTATGCTCGTGAACAAGTAGCGAAATTAATAGGCGCATCAGAAAAAGAAATTATTTTTACATCTGGTGCTACAGAATCTGACAACCTTGCTATTAAAGGTGTTTACGAAATGTACAAAGAAAAAGGTAATCACATTATTACTTTAACTACAGAACATAAAGCCGTTTTAGATGCTTGTAAGCATTTAGAAAAATTAGGTGCAAACATTACTTATTTGGATGTTGAATCTGATGGTTTAGTTGACTTAAATAAATTAGAAGCTGCTTTTACAGACCAAACCATTTTAGTTGCTATTATGTATGCCAATAATGAAATTGGTGTTATACAACCGGTAAAAGAAATTTCTGCTTTAGCACATAAATATGGGGCTTTATATTTTACTGATGCCGTACAGGCAGTTGGTAAAATACCAGTAAATGTAATTGAAGACGGAATTGATTTATTGGCTCTTTCTGCACATAAAATGTACGGACCAAAAGGCGTTGGTGCTTTATATGTTAGAAGAAAAAACCCAAGAGTCAAAGTTACGTCTCAAATGGATGGCGGTGGACATGAACGTGGAATGCGTTCAGGTACTCTAAACGTACCTGGTATTGTTGGTTTAGGTAAAGCTTGTGAGCTTTGCTATAATGAAATGGAAGAAGAAGCTAAAAGATTATCGGCACTTAGAGATAAATTGGAAAGCAACTTAACTGTTTTAGAAGAATCTTATGTTAATGGTAATGTGGCGCACAGACTGCCACATACTGCAAATATTTCTTTCAAATATGTTGAAGGTGAGGGATTAATGATGGCAATGAAAGATATGGCTGTATCATCAGGCTCTGCTTGTACGTCTGCTTCTTTAGAGCCATCTTATGTGTTAAAAAGCTTAGGTTTATCTGATGATTTAGCCCATTCCTCTATCCGTTTTGGATTAGGAAGATTTAGCACTGAAGAAGAGGTTGACTTTGCAATTGAAAACACTTTAAAAGCGGTTAATCATTTAAGAGAATTATCTCCGCTTTGGGAAATGTTTAAAGAAGGCATTGATCTTGATTCTATTGAGTGGGCAGCACACTAAATAGATTTGAAGATTAATAATTGATTTGAAAATTTGTGGATGCTTTTATATAAGCGCAGATTGAAAATTAATTAATAATTGATGAGGTAAGAAAAATCAATTCATTAAGAATTTGATTAAAATTTAAGATTAAAATAATAAAATATAAAGACATGGCATATTCAGATAAAGTAATAGATCATTATAGTAATCCAAGAAACGTTGGTACGCTAGATAAATCTAAATCAAGTGTTGGTACTGGTTTAGTTGGCGCACCAGAGTGTGGAGACGTTATGCGTTTACAAATTGAGGTTGACGAAAACCACATGATTACTGATGCAAAATTTAAAACATTTGGTTGTGGTTCTGCAATTGCATCTTCTTCTTTAGCTACAGAGTGGTTAAAAGGAAAATCAATTGACGATGCTTTGGCAATTGACAACATGGACATTGTTGAAGAATTGGCTTTACCGCCAGTTAAAATTCACTGTTCTGTATTAGCAGAAGACGCTATTAAATCGGCAATTAACGATTACCGTGTAAAAAACGGAATGGAGCCTATTGAATTGGAGAACTCACATCATTAATTGTATTGCGATATGAGTAAGGCGTATTGCGACTTTGCAAATAACGCTATACTCATATCGCAAATCTCAATACTTTAGAAGATGGTAACAATAACAGATAAAGCGAAAAGCAAGATAGAAGAGCTGATGAAAGACGGGGGATTAGATGAATCTTATTTCCTACGTGTTTCTGTTAAAGGCGGAGGCTGTTCTGGTTTGTCCTACAATATGGATTTTGATAATGAGACCCAAAAGGGAGATCAGGATTTTGAAGATAAGGGAATGAAGATTGTTTTAGACATGAAATCTTTTCTTTATTTAGCTGGCACCGAATTAGATTTTTCTGATGGATTAAATGGTAAAGGATTTAACTTTGTAAATCCAAATGCTTCGCGTACTTGCGGTTGCGGAGAAAGTTTTTCGGTTTAAAAAATATTTTTAAATAATTTACAAAGGGCATCTTAAAAAGATGCCCTTTTTGTTTTTATTGCATAAATAACTAATATTGCTATCTGATTAAGTGCCAAAAACCTCATTTTAAGATGAATAATATCTCAGAATTAACTACTGTTCCGCAATTATTAAGAAACGTAGTACAAACTATACATTCGCCAGAAGACACTTTTTTAATTAGAAAGGTTAAAGAAAATTGGGAGGAAATTTCATTTAAAACAACTTTAGAAAATGCTGATGCCATAAGTGCATACTTTTTAGAAATTGGTATAAATAAAGGAGATAGGATTGCTTTTATTATTGATAATTGCCCAGAGTATGTTTATTACGACCAAGGTTTACAGCAAATTGGTGCAATTAACACGTCAATATACCCTACCCTTTCCGAAGCAGAAATTGAATATATTTTATTAGATGCTGGAGCCAAAACGATTTTGGTTGGAACTCCATTTTTACTAAAAAAGATTTTAAAAATCGCAAACCACTGTCCAGATTTAATTAGGATTATTCCAGCTTTTGAAGATTTTAATAAGATAACTTCAAACTCAAAGATAAATGCAGGAATTATTGGCTTATCAGATCTAATTAAAGAAGGTAACAATGCATTGCCAAAATACGCTGACGAAATTAATAAAAGACGTTCTTTAGTTCATTCGTCTGATATTTCTGGTTTAATTTATACATCAGGCACTACAGGAACTCCAAAAGGGGTAATGTTAACACATGCTAATTTTGTAGAAAACGTTAAAGTTTGCTTACAACAAATTCCTGTTATTGGTAACCATGAAACATTTTTATCATTTTTACCGCTATCGCATGTTTTTGAACGTACCGCAACTTACCATGTTTGTTGCACTATGGGTTGTAAAATTGCATTTGCACAAAGTTTAGAACTTTTGGCAAAAAATATGGGCGAGGTGAAACCAACAGTAATGTCATGCGTTCCTCGGTTATTAGAGAAAATACATGATAAAGCTATTAAAGGAGGAACAGCAGCTGGCGGTACAAAAGCCAAAATTTTCACTTGGGCTTTAGCAATTGGAAAAGAATATCGTGAAATTAAAGAAGCAGGAAAAAAACCAGGTTTTATTATTAGTGCGCAACATAGCATTGCTGAGAAATTAGTATTTAGTAAAATTAAAGAGAAAACGGGTGGAAGGCTAAAGTTTATGATATCTGGTGGGGCAGCTTTACCTAAAAATGTTGGGGAGTTTTTTGGCGATTTAGGTATTAAAATTTTAGAAGGTTTTGGTTTAACAGAAACCTCTCCAGTAATGTCTGTTACAGAATATCACCGCCAAGTTTACGGTACCGTTGGCAGGGTTATACCAGGAATTGAAGTTGGAATTCAGGATGTTGAGACTAAAAAATTCATCAACATACAAACTCATGATACATTTAATGAAGATTTTGTGTGCGAAGAAGGCGAAATTTGTGTGCGTGGACATTGCGTAATGAAGGGTTATTGGAATAAGCCAGAAGAAACTGCGGAAGTTATTGATACCGATGATTGGTTTCATACGGGCGATGTTGGAAGGTTTTACAAAGGAAATTTACAAATTACCGATAGAATTAAAAACATGTTGGTAAATGCATTTGGCAAAAATATTTATCCTACGCCTGTAGAAAATACTTATTTAAAAAGCCCCAAAATTGAAAGTATATTTTTAATTGGTGATAAAAGAGAGTACGTAACTGCTATTATTACCCCAAGTAGAGAAACGCTTCAAGAAACTTTTAGTTTAGAAGATGCATTTTTTGAAATGCCTGATTTATTTATTGAAGATGAAAACATCATCAATTGGCTTGCTGATGATATTAAAAAATTCTCGCCAGAATTAGCCAAATTTGAGCGCATAAAGCATTTTATAGTAAAAAGAAATCCGTTTACTATTGAAGAAGGAGATATTACACCAACAATGAAACCAAAGAGAAAGGTAATAGAGAAAAAATATCTTACCTACATTGATGAAATGTACAATACAGCCGTTGAAGCAGATTAATTAAAATTTAAGCTCTTTTTTTAAGGATAAAAAAAGATATTTGCCAAAAAACAAAATGGCATCTATAAATAAGCAAAGAAGCTTTATTGGATTAATTTTTTTTATTATTGGCGTTAGTTTTGCCAGTTGGGCATCCCGTATCCCAAATATAAAAGCAAATTTTAATTTAAACGATGCAGAATTAGGCTCTTTATTGATTTTAATGCCTATCAGTTCTTTTATCAGCCTACCCTTTTCTGGCTGGTTGGTATCTAAATTTAATAGCCGTAAACCGTTAATCATTTCAGTTATTGTTAATGCTTTTTCTTTAATACTAATTGGGAATTCACATTCTTTACCACTATTGTTATTAGGTATATCTTTATTTGCTTTTACAACCAGAACATTAAACCTTTCATTAAATACCCAAGGTGTAAATCTTCAAAAGCAATTTGATAAAAACATTTTGGGCACATTTCATGGATTATGGAGTGCTGGCGGAATTGTGGGCGCTGCTTTAACCACATTACTGTTAAACTACAATATTCAAATTGAACTGCACTTATTTGCTATTGCTTTATTGGTGATAGCTTGTTGTGGCTTTGCTTATCCGCACTTAATAAAAAATGATAAGCCAGAAAGTGGAAATAAGCTAATTGTAGGAAAACCAGATCCCTATATTTTTAATTTAGGTTTAATAGCATTTTGTGCTGCCGTTTGCGAAGGTGGTATGTTTGATTGGAGTGGAATTTATTTTAAAGAAGTAATTGATACCCCAATTTTCACCTACGGCTACCTTACTTTTATGACTTTCATGGCTGCTTTCAGGTTCCTATCAGGAAGTATAATTGCTAAAATTGGAATGAAAAATAATTATATGCTGAGTGCTTTTTGTATTTTAACAGGTATTAGCTTAGCTGTTGTATTTCCGAATATTTATTGTGGTTTAATTGGCTTTGCACTGATTGGTATTGGCACAGCGTCTGTTGTGCCTATGACTTATGCTTTAGCTGGTAAATCAAAAAAGTATTCATCAGGAATGGCATTATCTATTATTACCACTTACACCATTTCTGGGATGCTAATTGGTCCACCCTTAATTGGCTACATATCTCATGCTTTTAATTTAAGAGTTTCTTTTATTTTATTTGCCGTAGCCGGATTTATGATTTACCCCATATCTCAACTTTTATTTAAACGGTTTATACATCCGCAAGAAAATAATTAGTACTTTTTGACATTCTAAACTTTATCAAATTTAAATGGAACAAAACAAAGCTTTACCCCAACTAACTAGTACAGAAATTAGAGTTTTAGGTGCTTTAATGGAAAAAAGCAAAACTACGCCGGATTATTACCCAATGACTTTAAATGCTTTAACGCTGGCATGTAATCAAAAAAGTTCGAGAAAACCAGTTGTTGAATATGATGAAGAAACTGTTGTGCTGGCTTTAGATAGTTTAAAAAAGAAAGGTTTAACCTCAACTGCAACTGGCGGAAGCAGTAGAGCAACAAAATACAAGCATAACTTTGCCATTGTTTTTCCGGTGGTGCCTTCACAGGTTGCAGTAATGTGTTTGTTTTTTTTAAGAGGTGCACTAACTCCAGGAGAAATTAACAGTAACTCTGGAAGGTTATATGAATTTGAAAGCTTAGATGATGTGCAAGAAGTTTTAGAACAACTTGCAAACTCTGAAACACCATTTATTTTACAACTACCCAAAAGAGCCGGACAAAAAGAAGCTAGATACGCTCATTTATTTTCGGGCGAACCCGACATGAGCTTTGAAGACGATACAGTTGCCGAGCCAGCTAGAAAATCTGTTGGAGAATTAGAGGCTAGAGTTGCTACTTTAGAAGAAAACTACGCTTTATTAAAAGCAGATTTTGATAAACTGATGAAGGAGTTATTAGGTTAAATTTGTTTTTGGCATTAAAATGGTGCGAAGCGAGAAAACAATAATCATTATTTAATACGTTTTAACTTTTATGAATAGTAAATTAAAAACTAAGTATGTTTATTTTTCTGTTTTCATAATCAGTTTAATCCTTACCTCTTGCTCTTCAGTATATATGCCTAATGTGCCCAACAGCCCAATGTTGAGTGCTAAAAATGAGATTCATGCATCTGGTCATATTTCTTTAAGAGGAAAGTTAAGTTTCAATACGGCTTATGCAGTATCAGACCATATAGGTGTTTTATTTAATGGTTCGTTTATTAATCAAAGTCAAAGGAAAAAAGATTTTAACCAAGAATTGGTAGAACTAGGAGGTGGCTACTATACCACTTTTGGTACTGATAACAATAGAATTTTAGAAATATATGGTGGTTTTGGAAGAGGAACAACCAACCGTATTTACAGAACTTATGATAACGATTTATTAGTTTTTACAGATAATCAGAATGTTAGATTTAATAAATCTTTTATTCAAGTGAATTATAGTAGTAAAGAAAAAAAATCTTTAACCCTATTTTCTAAGAAATATCCACTTAATTACGGTACAATTATCAGATTAAGTCATGTAAATATGAGCAATTTTACCAGAAACAACTTAGCCCAACCTTTAGAAGATAATATTTTTATTGAGCCTGTATTTTTTACTCGCTTAAAGCTGAATCAGAATTTTCAACTACAATATACTTCAGGAAGTAATTTTGGTTTAAAAAACAGAGATTTTATGACAGCTGGTAGTTCTGTATTTACATTGGGGCTTATTGTTAATTTGGGAGGGAAATAAGCTTTTTTAATTTTTTTTTAACTTAACCACAGAGGTAACTGCATTTTTTCACATTAGACAAAAAGCTAATTTTTAAGCCTATTAAAAAAACTTAATGCAATATTTACAGATTAATTTTTAACCATAGAGGGCGCTAAGGTTAAAGAGCTAGGTGGTTATTATTAGCTTTAAAATATTAATTATAATTCATTTACGATCATTTTAAATCATTTGCGCTAATCAGCGAAATCTGCGGGAAATTTATTTTTTTAAACCAATCACAATTTACGCTCAATAAAATTTTTCAACTATACCTAAGCCTAAATCTTAACCAAAAGAACACTTGGGTTAACCATGCCGTATATTTAGTCTGCCAACTGACGGCTTAAAGCCTGTGCCTTATCAAGTTTAGCATGTAACCTTACCTAAGGAACATAGAAAACCTTCAAATTATTTTTAATCAACACCAAACATTCTAACCATTTTAACACTTTATTAAGCAGATTAAAAAACGTATTTTTGCCCAAATTTTAAAAAATTTATGAGCGCACTTTCAGAACAGGAAATCCAAAGACGTGAGTCTTTAAACGAACTAAGAAGATTAGGAATTAACCCTTACCCAGCAGAAGCTTACGAAATTAATGCTAATGCAAAGGATATTTTAGCTAATTATGAAAGTGATAAAACTGCTTATAAGACAATTAGTATTGCTGGCCGCATAATGACCCGAAGAATTATGGGGAACGCATCTTTTGTAGAAATACAAGATGCTACAGGCAGACTACAAGTTTATATTAGAAGAGACGATGTATGCCCAGATGAGGACAAAACTTTATACAATATCGTATTTAAAAAGTTATTAGATATTGGCGATTTTATTGGTATAAAAGGTTATGTTTTCACCACCCAAACTGGCGAAATTTCTTTACATGCGAGCGAATTTACTGTGCTTTCTAAATCTTTAAAACCTTTACCCATTGTAAAGCGTGATGACGATGGAAATGTTTATGATGGTTTTACCGACCCAGAAATGCGTTACCGGATGCGTTATGTAGATTTAACGGTTAATCCAGAGTTTAAAGAAATTTTCAAAATCAGATCTAAAGTGATTAACACCATGCGTAATTACTTTACAGATCAAGGTTGGATGGAAGTAGAAACACCAATTTTGCAAGCGGTACATGGTGGCGCTGCGGCTCGTCCGTTTAATACTCACCATAACTCTTTAGATATGCCGTTATTTTTGCGTATCGCTAATGAATTATATTTAAAACGATTAATTGTTGCTGGTTTTGACGGCGTTTTTGAATTTGGAAAAATGTTCAGAAACGAAGGGATGGATAGAACCCATAACCCTGAATTTACAGCAATGGAAATATATGTAGCCTATAAAGATTATATCTGGATGATGGCTATGGTTGAAGAATGTTTAGAGAAAATAACTGTTGCTATTCATGGAAAAACAACCGTACAGGTTGGCGAAAATGTAATTGATTTTGCAGGTCCGTATGAAAAATTATCTATGTATGATTCTATTTTGAAATATACGGGAATTGATGTTTCCGAAATGGATGAAGCTGGTCTAAAAAACACTTGTATTAATTTAGGAATTGCGTTTGACCCAACAATGGGTAAAGGTAAATTGGTAGATGCCATTTTTGGAGAGAAAGTAGAACATGAATTAATTCAGCCAACTTACATTACCGATTACCCTATTGAAATGACGCCATTAGCTAAAAAACATCGTACTAAAGATGGTTTGGTAGAACGTTTTGAGCTTTTTGTTAATGGTAAAGAAATTGCTAATGCTTATACAGAATTAAACGATGCTATCGACCAAAAAGAACGCTTTGAAGAGCAGTTAAAATTAGCCGCCCGCGGCGATGATGAAGCAATGGCAATGGATGATGATTTTATTAGAGCTTTAGAATATGGCATGCCCCCAACATCTGGCTTAGGAATTGGTATTGATAGGTTAGTGATGATGATGACCAACCAAAGCAGCATTCAAGAGGTGTTATTTTTTCCTCAGATGAGAGCCGAGAAAAAAGCTAAGGTTTATACTGATGATGATTTTGTAGCTTTAGGTGTACCGCAAGAATGGGTGCAAGTTTTAAGAAAAATGAATATAAATACGCCAGAGGAATTGAAAGCATCAAACCCTAATAAAGTATTTAATGATTTAGGTGGGATGCGCAAAAAACTGAAATTAGAAATTGCCATACCTACAAAGGATGAGGTGATGCTTTGGTTTAACTAAAAAGACATAAATAATTAATAAAAGCTTAAAGGCTGGTTAACATCAAGTTAACTAGCCTTTTTTAATTTACAGAAATTACATTTGGCATTATTAATGCTGTTTAATTTTAAATTAAAATTTAAAAAATGAGAAATTCAGTCCTAGAAATCACAGACCAAGAGTACTTAATCAAATTAGATAAAACAGAGTTTGACTTAAGTTTTATTCAATCTTTATTGAAAAGAATACAAACAGAGAAAACTTTTTTTTCTAGAATTTGGGAGGAGGAAGACATTATTAGCAGAAGAAGTTTACAAGACGACGCAGGTGAAGATCATTTAAGTGAAAAATAAAGGGAAGTATTAATTACAATACCTCCCTTTATATGCTTCTTTAAGCTTTTAGCTTTATTAAAATTGCCTGTAGCTTCCTTTTCCGCCACGCACTTGCTGCGTTCTATCTAACATTGACATTTGGCCTTTCATCATTTTAATTTGATCAGCTAATAATTTATTCTTATCGGCTTTTTCTGCCTCTTTTAGTAAACGTAAAGCTTCTCTCTTATTTCTTTTAGCCATTTCTACTCCGGCTAAACTTAAATTAGCCAAAGCAATGTTATGATCCATAGTTAAACCCAAAGCTAAAGACTTTTTAAAATATTTTTCGGACTTCATTGGGGATTTGCGAGACTCAATTAATCCGATTAAAAGATTATAATATCCATACTGGCCTTTATATAATTCTTTTTCGTAATCTTTAATACTTAATAAAGTGCTTTCGGCTTTATCCATATTCTCTTTTCTTAAATACCATTGAGCTAGCAACATTCTTTCATTAAAAATAAAGGTTACAAATACTAATATTGCTAAAAAAATTAACAATATTCCCCATCCCCAGTAGGAGAAAACTATTAAAGTAATAGCTGCACCTAATATTAAGCTGGCAATAATTATTCTTATAAAATTTGGCATATCTGCTTCTTAAATGTTATATTTTTGTGGCGCAAATATCTGTTTAATTAAGCTTTAAATCAATAAAAACACAATAAATATGTCGGTAAAATTAGAATCTTCTTGGTTAGCAGTTTTAAAAGATGAATTTGAAAAGGATTATTTTAAAATGCTGAAACAATTTTTACTTGCTGAAAAAGAAAAAGGAGCATTAATTTACCCAAAGAATAGCGATATTTTCAATGCTTTTGAACTTACTACTTTCGATAATATTAAAGTGGTAATTCTTGGGCAAGACCCATATCATGGCGCAAACCAAGCGCATGGTTTGTCTTTTTCTGTTCAAGATGGAATAAAAACGCCACCGTCTTTACAAAATATTTATAAAGAATTACAAACAGATATTGATGGTTTTAAAATTCCATTAAATGGTAATTTAACTAATTGGGCTAAACAGGGTGTTTTATTGCTGAATACAACATTAACTGTTAATGCAGGTAAAGCAGGTTCGCATCAAAAACAAGGTTGGGAACAATTTACTGACATGGTAATTAAAACTATTTCTGAGAAAAGAGATCATATTGTTTTTATTTTATGGGGTGCTTTTGCTCAACAAAAAGAGGTTTTAATAGACCCTTCCAAACATTTTATTATTAAATCTACACATCCTTCTCCGTTTTCTGCCTATAATGGCTTTTTTGGTTCTAAACCGTTTAGTAAAACCAATGAGTATTTAAATAAAAATGGATTGGCGGGTATTGATTGGAAGTTGAATTAAGTTGAAATTGATTTTTTTGTATGAAGAAAAAAAGATTATAGATTTGGGTAAGGATAAAGATCTGCAGGAGTTTTTTTAACCACAAAATGCACAAAGGTTTCCATAGAGTTTGTGGAGATTTTATATTGTTTTAAGCGTATAAACAAACGAAAGTTTTTAACTATAGAGGACTCGGAGATCACAGAGTTGCGTGGAGATAAAAGTCTGTGTAAATCTGAGAGAGCTACGGTAGACTTTTTTTCAACCAAAAAGTGCATAGAGGTTCCAACAGAGTTTATGGAAAGGATGTTTGTTTATATCATTTGCTATTAACTTTGTGTTCTTTATGTTTCTCTTTGTGAACTGTGGTAAAAAATATGGTTAAAAAAACAACATATCCCCAAAAATCATTTAAAACAAAAAAGCCGTTCTAAGAAAAATTAGAACGGCTTAAAAATCTTCAATAACAATTATGGCCAAATACCCATGTTCATATAAGAAATTGCTATTTTATCAATGGCGGCAACAAAAGCGGCTGTACGTAAACTGTCAATATTTTTTTTGTGTTTAAGCTCTCTAATTTCATGGTAAGAACGCACCATTGTATCTTCTAAACCAGAGTTTACTAGTTCTAATTCTGATGCTCCTTTTGACACCAAACTACGTTGCGCTGGAGTTAAAGTAGCACCAGTAGTTGATTCAATCAAGTTCATAATATTGATATTGGAATTTTCATCATATCTACGCCCCATACGTCCAAAAGCTACGTGAGAAAGATTTTTCAACCATTCAAAGTAGGAAACAGTAACTCCACCTGCATTTGCATACATATCCGGAATAATAATTCCTCCGTTTTCAATAAATGTTGCTGCAGCTTGCGGTGTTGTTGGTCCGTTTGCACCTTCAGCAATAATTTTAGCTTTAATTCTACCTACATTTTTTTCGGTGATTTGATTTTCTAAAGCTGCTGGAACTAGTATGTCGCATTCTTGTTCTAAACCCTCGGCAGAATCGGTAAAATCTTTTTGAGATTTACTGAAGCCTAAAATTGAACCAGTTTCTTTACGATGATTAAATACTTCATCTAAATCAAAGCCTTCCTTACTGTAAATAGCACCTTCAAACTCGCAAAAACCAACAATAGTTGCACCAAATTCAATTAAAAATTTAGCGGTATGGTAACCAACGTTTCCTAAGCCTTGTATAATAACTCTTTTACCATCTAAACCTGCGCTTAAACCCAAAGCCTTCATATCTTCTGCTACAGAAACACATTCTCTAACAGCATAAGCTACACCTCTACCGGTTGCTTCTCTTCTTCCTGCAATACCATGAAGTGCAATTGGCTTTCCTGTTACACAACCTAAAGCATCTAAAGAACCTGGGTTCATGGTTAAATAAGTATCAGCAATCCATGCCATTTCTCTTTCACCAGTGCCGTAATCAGGTGCTGGCACATCTATACCTGGCCCAATAAAGTTTTTCTTTATTAATTCTACCGTATAACGGCGAGTAATATTTTCTAACTCGGCAATCGTATAATTTTTGGGATTTATCTTTATACCGCCTTTAGCTCCTCCAAAAGGAACATTTACTATTGCGCACTTATAAGTCATTAATGCAGCTAAAGCCATCACCTCATCTTCATTAACTATTTCGCTATACCTAATTCCGCCTTTAGTTGGCGACATGTGGTGAGAATGTTCTACCCGCCAACCATGAATAATTTCGAAACTATTTCCTCTACGTATTGGAAACTGAAAATGATAAATACTATTACATGCTTTTATTTGATGAAGCAATCCAGCATCATGGTTTGAGTATTTTGCAGCTTGATCTACATACTGGCATACATCATTAAAAAAATGTGGTTCTTCACTAAAAACAACCTCGCTTGCTTTGGTCATAACGTTAAAAATTGGTTAGAATTAATTTATTTTTTCTTACAAATTTGAGTTAAAAAAAATGAAATTTCCAAATTAAAAAACGTTAGTGTATGGCTAACACAAAGGTTTTTTAAGGCTAAATGATTGTTTAAATAATTTAAACAAAGTATTTAGACTAATTTTGTTTTTCGATTTTTTTTAATCTTTTGTCAATTGTGAAAAGATAAATAATGAAAGCAGTAAAAAGAAGTAACATTATAGCTACAACAACATAAATTTTCCCAGATTTTCGTAATTCATCTGCCATTTCAACACCATTATTTTGTGCAAAAACACTTAATGAAGTTATAAATAAGATAAATAGAAGAGTTGTTTTTTTCATTTTATTGATGATAATTGCTCTATTAAAATTAACTTTTAAATTTGATTTCTTTTGTTTTCTAATTTACGAATGCGAAACCTAATATTCATAATCCAAACAGCTATTAAAGCCCACCCAATCATCGCTGGATAAAGCACTAATTTCATTTTACTATCTAAATCATAATTGCCAAAGGCGGGGTTGCCTCCATTCCCTGGATGCAGAGAATCTGTTAACCTTGGTAAAATAAAAATAAGAACAACCATAACTGGAAAAGCAAAAACATTATAAATAGCGGAGATTTTCGCCCGCTTTTGTTCTTCGTCCATTGACCCTCTTAAAACTATATAGGCTAAGTAAATCAAAGTAGCAATTGCCGAACTATTTAGTTTTGGATCATTTGGCCAATAGTCTCCCCAAGTAAAGTTTGCCCAAGTCATACCAGATGCAAAGCCAACCGCTGCAAATATCAGTCCCGTATTAACGGCTTCAACGGCCATTAAATCATGATTGGTTTGATTGGTCTTTAAGTATTTTATGCTATAAATGACGGAGACCAAATACGCAATAAACATTCCAATCCACATTGGAACGTGGAAATAAACTGTTCTAATACTTTCGTGTAAAATTGGAAGTGCAGGTACTTCAATTAAAAGACCGCCAACAACGGAGTATAATATTAGCGTGGCAGCTAATACCTTCCACCATGATTTATACATAATAATCTTTTTTTAATCTCTCCAAAGGTAAGGAAATAGTAACAAAGAAACTGTGATAACAATTAAATTAATAGCTGTTAAAACGCCTATTTCATCTAACGAAACAGATCTGTCTAAGCCATCCATTGCATTTTTAGAAAGCTTTATAATTAACATTAATACTGGAATAATTACAGGAAAACTTAATATGGCCATTAAAGTTCCATTATTATTTGCTTTTGATGCGATAGCAGAAATCATGGTGAAAACGCTAGAAAAACTAATTGCACCTAATATAACAGCCACAAAATAGAGTGGCTTATCCCCTACTTCATTTTGAAATACTATACTGTAAAAAGCCAATGCAATAACTGACATTAATATCATTAACAGTATATTATAAATAATTTTTGCAATAATGATGGCTTGCGGACTTGCTATTTGGTAGTAGTACAATAAACGGCCTTTACTTTCTTGTACAAAGCTTTTACTAATTGCATTAATGGCTGCAAAAAGAAGTATAATCCAAAATAACGCATTCCAAACTAAGGGTGGTGTAGTTCTAAAAGAAAGATAACAAACAAATACTGTTGCTACCACATATAATAAAATACCGTTTAAAGCATATTTTGAACGCCATTCTAATAAAATTTCTTTTTTTAGTAGGTACTTTATTTCTGATACAATTTTCATTATTGGGCTTTATACAAATATTACAAATTCACATTAAACCCTTAAAGAAATAGCAAATCTTAAGAAAATTCATATTTCAAATTTATTTTTCATCAAATGCTAATTATTTTTAAAACGTATTTGCATTATAAAGGTTTCTTGTTTAAAACTAATGCAAAAAAATCCTAAAATATTAGGATTTACTATTTTGAAATAATTCGCACCTTATTTTTCGATAATTTCCATTTTTTCTGCAAAATGAGCGCAGTAGTCTCTTAAATCTTCCACAATTTTGGTTTCTCCTGTTGCTCTTAAAAAGCTATCGCCCATGGTTTGTAGGGTTTCGTAGAAAAATCTTTTCATTTCATCAACAGGCATATCTTTGGTCCATAAATCTATACGCAAACTGTTTTTAAAATTATGATCCCATAAAGCTAACATCATTGATTTTACTGCTAAAGCTTCTTTATTTTCTGCATCTGTAGATTCCCAAGTAATATTTTCTGGAACATTATTATCATCTAACTCAATGGTTAATTTAATCTCTGCTTTTTTCATTTAATTGATTCTTTTTTTTGTTTGTAAACTGGTATTTATGATGGGTTTTCAGTTTTTAAAAATCAACATCATTATTACTATTAATAAAATAAATGAACCTTGTATTAACCAGATCCATTTTTTGCTTTCTATAAATCTTCTAAATAATATATCGGTAAAAAAAAGCACCAAAGCCAATGCTAAAGTATAACCAATTTTAGAGAAATTGCTGATTTCTGGGCTCGATACTTCAAAACCTAATAAACAATATAAAACATAAGTAAAGCAAAATGCAATCACTAATGTTAAAGGAGTAATTTTTAACTTATTCCAATTCATTATTTATACTTTTTCTTTTTAGCAGCACTCATTTTAACACCACCTGCTTTAGATCTTGCTGCTTTAAACTTATTACGTTGTGTTTGCGTTTTTTTCTCATGAAAAGCACCTTTAAACTCTGGATCGTCTTTTCGTTTTTGATCATCTATTTGTTTAGCAATTGCTTGTTTTTCTTCGTAAGGCGTTTCCTCAATAAAAACCTTTTCTGGTATGTTTTGAACAGAAATTTGTTGCCTAATTAGTTTTTCTATTTTATGTATATAATGTAATTCGGCTTCGTTACAAAAAGTAACCGCTTTACCCAAATTATAAGCCCTACCAGTACGGCCAATGCGGTGTACATAATCTTCGTAAATTACTGGTACATCAAAGTTAATCACATGGGTAACGTCAGAAACATCAATACCTCGGGCTGCAACATCAGTGGCAACTAAAATTCTTACTTCGTCATTTTTAAAAGCATTTATAGAATTTATTCTTGTGTTTTGCCCTTTATTTGCGTGTAAAACTTTAACATGAGTTTCATTAAACCTGCGTAATAAAAATTTGTAAACGTTTTCTGCGTTGGCTCTGCTTCGGCAAAAAATAATTAGTTTTTTAACCTCTGGGTCGTCTTCAACAAAAAGTTTTAGTAAGTTAATTTTTGTTTTAAAGTTAGGTACATGAAACAAAACCTGTTCAACCGTAGATGCAGGCGTTGCTTGTGGAGTTACTTCCACTTTTGTTGGCCATAATAAAAAGTTTTCCGCAAGTTTTTCAATTCTTTCGCTCATGGTTGCAGAAAACAACATGTTTTGGCGTTTGCGTGGCACAACCTCTAAAATTTTATTAATTTGAGGCATAAAGCCCATATCCATCATTTTATCGGCTTCATCTAAAACCAAAACTTCTAATTTCTTAGTAGCAATATGTCCTTCCAAATACAAATCCATAAAACGGCCAGGAGTAGTTATTAAAATATCTAAACCCTTTTTAAGCGTTTCAATTTGTGTTTTTGGACCTAAACCTCCGTATAGAACAAAAGAGCGTAAATCTGTATATTTTGAGTAAACTTTAACATTTTCTTCAATTTGCATGGCTAGTTCACGAGTTGGCGCTACAATTAAGCCTCTAATATCGTTGCCTTGTGCATACTTAAGTTTCATAATCATTGGCAAAACATAAGCTGCAGTTTTACCTGTACCTGTTTGTGCAATACCTAAAACATCTTGTCCGTTTAATATAGGAGGAATAGCTTTTTCCTGAATGGGAGTTGGTATGGTATAACCTGCATCATTAATTGCATTTAATACTTGCTTGTTAAAACCAAAATCCTCGAATTTTTTTGANNNNCAATTCTGATGTACCTCATGATTTAATTAGCGAAGCAAAGCAAGCATTTAATAATCAAACCAATATTACTGTTAATAGTCAATTTTCATCTCCTGAAAATGCTAAATCTATAAGACATGGTATTTATAAAAGCCCTGACTGGAAAAATGCTGCTATTAAAAGCCTACACAACGGTAAAGCTGTTTTAGTGCCAATAAAATATAACAAAAACCTATTTTTAAAGGTTAGTGAAGATAAAAATGACTTTATATCATTAAATAGTTTATCTTATTTGTTAATTTCTACAAATAAAAAAAATGATAAAGTTATTGAATGGGTAACTTTTATACCAACTAACAGCAATAATTATCAAAAAAACGGAAACAAGTTTAGAGGTAAGGTAATTATTGAAAACTGGAATGGAAATTTCAAAAAAGCTTACCTTTTTGAAAACGATGGCAAAATTTACCATCTGAAGTTAGAAAATAAAAACAACAATTCCGTAAAAACGCTATCTGATGGGATTAAAGTTGCTGGCACTTACTGCTTTCAACAACCTTGGTATGGTGAAAATATAGCTGATGGAGAAAGTTATTGGTATTTAGGCGGTTATGATACTTATTGTTTTAGCACAGGTAATTCATATAATGAACAAACACACGCAGAAAATGAAGTAGGTGGTGGACACAGTGAAGTTATTCCAGAAGATTATCAACCACCATTTATTTATAGAGATGTAGTTAATAATTTAAACAATGTTGGGGCAGATTGTATTTATAATCGTTTGCAAAGTAATGCTTTATTTCAAGAGCTATTAAGTAGCTTCCAAAGCAACGCCAATTTGAATGTTACTTTCCAAATGGGTTATCCTGTAGATAAAAATGGTAATCCGGTGAATGGGCAAACGAGTCATGATTTAGGTACAACAAACTTTACTATAACAATTGATAATGATTATTTAAGTCTTCGTGGGGGAATTGAAGTTGCCAAAACTTTTCTTCATGAGGCGTTTCATGCAAATCTATATACTCAAGCACAGTTATGGTACCCTACAGATTTACCAAATGACTTTCAGAACTGGAGTTTGGTTGATCAAATTAAATATATTGATAACAGGAGTGGTAGTGTAGCTGGTTTTTCAAATTCTCACCATCATAATTTTATGGCTACCCAAATAGACAAAATTGCTAATGGAATAAAAGATTACACACAAGCTAATTATCCTACAATTTTTAATAACCCAAACGCTACTTTCGACTCTTACCGAGCTATGGCTTACCTTGGTTTAACAGGTACAGAATGTTATTCTACTTACATTAGTAGCTTACCTAATGGGCAAGCTAGTTTTAATGCAGCATATCAAGAACTAATATCAATTATTGGAGAAAATAAATGCCCATAAGATGAAAAATTTATTTTTATTAAGTTTGTTAATTTTTGCATTTAATTCACTTTATGCACAAATTGAAGTTCGTGATTCTGTTTTTGTAAAAATAATTGATTTGGAACCTACAAATTATTCGTTTTCAATGAACGATGGAAGAATAGGTTTAGTTCATATCTATTTAAAAAATAGGTATGAAAACCAATCAGGATATTTAACTGGTTACTTTGGATCAAATTTAACTTTAAAACAAAAACACAAATTAGACCCAAGTAAAGTGATAACTTATGATCAATATGTGAAGTTAATAAATAAAGATTTTTTAGCAGTTTTATATTATTATAAAGTTTACTTTATAATTTCCGAAGCGAAGTACGATTATTTGACCTTACAAGTACGACATATGTCGCCTCCTGAGTTTAATCAAGAATAAAACTTAAATTTTATTTCAAAACTGGAGTTTTGTAGAACCAATAAAATACATTGATATGTAAAGCAGCAGATTTTACCTGTACCTGTTTGCGCAATGCCTAAAACATCTTGTCCGTTTAATATAGGAGGAATAGCTTTTTCCTGAATGGGAGTTGGTATGGTATAACCTGCATCATTAATTGCATTTAATACTTGCTTGTTAAAACCAAAATCCTCGAA
>NZ_JBHULV010000052.1:0-66692 GCF_042684645.1 Pedobacter alpinus | reverse complement strand
TGTACCTCATGATTTAATTAGCGAAGCAAAGCAAGCATTTAATAATCAAACCAATATTACTGTTAATAGTCAATTTTCATCTCCTGAAAATGCTAAATCTATAAGACATGGTATTTATAAAACTCCTGACTGGAAAAATGCTACTATTAAAAGCCTACACAACGGTAAAGCTGTTTTAGTGCCAATTAAATATAATAAAAACCTATTTTTAAAGGTTAGTGAAGATAAAAATGACTTTATATCATTAAATAGTTTATCTTATTTGTTAATTTCTACAAATAAAAAAAATGATAAAGTTATTGAATGGGTAACTTTTATACCCACTAACAGCAATAATTATCAAAAAAACGGAAACAAGTTTAGAGGTAAGGTAATTATTGAAAACTGGAATGGAAATTTCAAAAAAGCTTACCTTTTTGAAAACGATGGCAAAATTTACCATCTGAAGTTAGAAAATCAAAACAACAATTCCGTAAAAACGCTATCTGATGGGATTAAAGTTGCTGGCACTTACTGCTTTCAACAACCTTGGTATGGTGAAAATATAGCTGATGGAGAAAGTTATTGGTATTTAGGCGGCTATGACACTTATTGTTTTAGCACAGGTAATTCATATAATGAACAAACACACGCTGAAAATGAAGTAGGTGGTGGGCACAGTGAAGTTATCCCAGAAGATTACCAACCGCCATTAATTAATGAAGAAATATTTGATATTCGATTTACAAAAGCTTTTAAAAATGACCTTAAACTGCAATGTATATTCGGGAAGCTAGTTATAATATCCGCAAATTGGAAAAACTCTAGTTCACCATTTATTTCTAATTTATTAGCGAATTTTACTTTAAATGACGATATAGTTTATGATTTGAGGAGTTTGGGTAGTGGAATTAATGGACAAACAACGAAGCCATCAAGTAATACATATTATTCCACTATAAATCAGGATAATTATTCAAATAGAACTTCATTACTTGTTGCAAAGACACTAGTTCATGAAACCATTCATGCGAATATTCTAAGGAGCTTAAATTATGCAACATCTAAAGGTGGATTTTATGAAGATTTAATAAAGTACAAGATTGCAGATCCAAATGTATCTGCAAATATTAGTCATCATGAATATATGGTTGATAAGTATATTAATCCAATAGCGGGTTTCTTGGCAGAATATGATAATAATTCACACTCTTTAGATTACTATATATCACTTGCTTGGGAAGGTTTACACGAAACTTCCGCATATAACCAATTAACAAATTCTCAAAAATCAAAAATTAGTAATGACCTTTCCAATGAGCTTCAAAAGACAAACAAGAATTGCAATTAGCTTTTGTTTATTATTATTCGCTTGTAAAAACAAAGTTGAGGTTAATATTCCTTTTAACTTTTATAACAACGGTGAATCAAATATTGATTTCAAAATAGATACAGTTTCAAAAAATAAAGTGTATAATATTTACCTGACAAAATCTTATTTCATTTCAATGGAAGAAAAAATTGGATTTAAAAAGGAATTATACAAAAAACCTATTATAAATTATAGTCTTATTAAAAACGCTCTAAATGTACCTAAAACAGAAGAAATTAATTCGAAATATAGCTTTTATGCAATTATTCAGATTAATGAATCAACATTTGAAAAAATACCAATTAAGTTATCTAATATCACCATAATAGATTATGAATATCCTATTAATGAAAACTAAAATAGAAACCAATAAATTCAATATATTATAGTGTAATTTTTCACTTATTAGTAAATTACAAATAAAACTAACAAAAATTACGTGGCTATAAATTTGGATAAAAAATGTAAAACAAAGCTAAACGGCACCCCATGTATTTAAAAAAAATCTTGTTATTTGTAACATATCTGTTGTTTACAAATAACTCTTCTGCTCAAATGGAAGCTAAATCTAGCGCTAATGATTTTGCTAAATTTATAGAGAAAAATTATAGATCAACCAATGAAATTTGGAAAATTTGTAATAAAAATTATGCTGTAATATATTTTGACTTTGATGAAAATAATAAAGTAAAAAAATATATGCTTATGATAAATTAGGAACTTTAATTGCTAATCGTTTAGGATTTACAATAAATTATAATTTAAGTGATATACAAACTAAAAAAAAGACTGTAGCAATGTTTTTTCTCCTAAAAAACACAAGTTCAAATTGCGTCGAAACTAAAAACAGATACAATGAAACTTCCATTATTATCGAAAATATATTGTCAGAAATCAACAGTAAGAATAAAACTGTTTCGTTTATATGGAATCCAATCATTCTGCAAACACCAGATCCAATAAAATAAATTATTTTTTAGCTAATTTCTTATGATACTTTACGAAATTAGCCGCATGAAAGCTTACATCATTAAAAATGCAACAATTGTTAACGAAGGCAAACAAGAAATTGCCGATGTTTATATTAAAAATCAGAGAATAGAAAAAATTGGAACGCAACTTTCTAACAGAGGAGCAATAGAAATTGATGCAGAAGGGAAATACCTTTTCCCAGGTTTTATTGATGATCAAGTTCATTTTAGAGAACCCGGTTTAACCCACAAAGCCGAAATTTATACTGAAGCAAAGGCTGCTGTAGCGGGTGGCATTACTTCCTTTATGGAAATGCCCAATACTGTACCCAATACATTAACTCAAGAATTATTGGCAGATAAATATGCTATTGGCGCAAAAAAATCTTTAGCCAACTATTCGTTTTTTATGGGCGCTTCTAATGATAATTTAGAGGAAGTGCTTAAAACAGATATTAAAAATGTGTGTGGCATAAAAGTTTTCATGGGTTCATCAACGGGGAATATGTTGGTTGATAACGAGAAAACTTTAGAAGGTATTTTTAAAAATTCGCCAACATTAATTGCAACACATTGCGAAGATGAAGCTACTGTTCAGAAAAATTTAAAATTATTTAAAGAAGAATATGGCGATCATTTAATTCCGGAAATGCACCCGCTAATTAGAAATGAAGAAGCTTGTTACCTGTCTTCTTCTTTTGCTGTTGATTTGGCAAAAAAACATGGTAGCCGTTTACATATTTTGCATATATCTACAGGTAAAGAAACCTTTTTGTTTGATCATATTACCCCTCTAAAAGATAAAAAAATTACTGCCGAAGCATGTATTCACCACTTATGGTTTGCAGCAGAAGATTATGTAACCAAAGGAAATTGGATTAAATGGAACCCAGCGGTAAAATTTTCTTCAGACCGAGAGCAAATTTTAAAAGCAGTATTAGATAACCATATTGATGTAATTGCAACCGACCATGCACCGCATACCATTGAAGAGAAAATGCAACCTTATGCTCAAGCTCCTTCTGGCGGCCCATTGGTGCAACATGCTTTTAATGCCTTATTTGAGCTGTATCACGAAGGTAAAATTAGCTTAGAAAAAATTGCAGAAAAGACGGCCCATAATTTGGCCATTTGTTTCCAAATAAAAGAACGTGGTTTTGTTAGAGAAGGTTATTTTGCCGATTTAGCATTGGTAGATTTAAATGCTTCTTATGAAGTGAGTAGAGAGAATGTACTATCTAAATGTGGATGGTCGCCTTTTGAAGGTCAAACTTTTAATTCAAAAATTACGCACACTTTTGTAAGTGGGCATTTAGCTTACGCTGATGGTGCTTTTGATGAGAGCATTTTGGGTGAAAGACTGAGTTTTAATAGATAGTGGCGACAAATATTATAACAAACTCTAAATCGAAAAATTTCGGTATCCAAACAAATACGCACCTTTCATCCACAAAAATGATATTCAAATTCTCTAAAAAACTTTTAACACTATTAGCTCTTATTTTTATTAGTCAACAATCTTTTGCTCAAAAAAATGATGTTGGCAATTGGTTCTTATACTTAGGAAACCAAAAGTTAAACAAAAAATTTAATTGGCATAATGAAGTACAATACCGCAATTATAATTTTGTCGGAGATTTGCAACAACTTTTATTAAGAACAGGTATTGGTTATGATTTATCAGAAAATAATAACAATTTATTAATGGGTTATGGTTTTATCAGATCAGAAAACTACATCCCAAATACCGATGAAAAAATTGGCAATAATGAGCATAGAATTTATCAGCAGTTTATTACTAAACAAACTTTTGGTAGGGTAAATATTCAGCACCGTTACCGTGTGGAAGAACGTTTTTTAGAATCAGATTTTCAACTTCGTTTTAGGTACTTTTTATCTTTAAATGTGCCTTTAAACAATAAAAAATTAGAAGACAAAACTGTGTATTTATCCGCTTATAATGAGATTTTCATCAAAGATGAAACACCGTCTTATGATAGAAACAGATTATATGGTGGCTTAGGTTACGTAATTAATAAAAACTTTAGAGTAGAACTAGGCTATCTAAATCAAGCTACTCAAGCAAACCACAGAAATCAATTTCAAATTATGTTTTTTAATAATTTTCGCTATTTAAAAACCAATAGTAAATAAGAAAAACGGCTTTTATAACGTTGAAGATTTGCTATGAAATTACTTCTAAACCAAATTAAACAATGTAAACTTTGCGAACCTTATTTACCTTGTGGCGCAAACCCTGTAATGATGGCAAGTAGCCAAAGTAAAATTATTGTTATTGGACAAGCGCCAGGGAAAAGAGTTCATTTAACAAATATTCCATGGAATGATAAAAGTGGTGATAATTTGAGAAACTGGTTAGGTATTGATAAAGAGTTGTTTTATGATACAGCTGTATTTGCATTAATGCCTATGGGGTTTTGTTACCCTGGAACTGGTAAAAATGGCGACCTACCACCGCGTAAAGAATGCGCACCGCTATGGCATCCTCAGCTTTTAGAAAAGATGAATGAAAAGAAAATATTTTTGCTAATTGGTGCTTATGCACAAAACTATTATTTAGGCAGAAATGCAAAATCTAGTTTAACTGAAACTGTAAAGAATTTTAATCATTATTTACCAACATATTTCCCGTTACCACATCCATCACCTCGTAATAACATTTGGCAGGCTAAAAACCCTTGGTTTAAATCGGAGGTAATTCCTTCGTTAAAAAGCATCATATCAGATTTAGTTTAGGCACTATAATATAAAAACAAAAATTTATGCTTGTAAAAAAATTAGAAGAAAAACATTGGGAAGAAGTTCAAAAAATATACGAACTAGGAATTGCAACAAAAATGGCAACTTTTGAGACGGAAGTACCTAATTGGGAAACTTGGGATGAAAAACATCTAACGCACTCGAGGTTGATTTGTGAAATTGACGAACGAGTGGGTTCCTGGATTGCACTTAAACCTATTAAAAATGATTATTTAAACAAAGGAATTGCGGAAATTAGTGTTTATAGTCACCCGGCGTGTAAAGGCTTAGGACTTGGTTTTGTTTTGATGGAACATTTAATTAGACATAGCGAAGAAAATGGTATTTGGACTTTACAAGCACAAATTTTTGAAGAAAATAAATCGAGTATTAGGCTACATGAAAAAAGTGGATTTAGAAAAGTTGGCTATTTAGAAAGGATTGGAAAGTTAGATTCCGAATGGAAAAATATTATTTTATTTGAGCGCAGAAGTAAAAATATTGGTTTATGAAATTAAGAGCCTAAAATAGTAAAAGCGGTAATTGATGGTTTATCAAAAATATTGCGCATAAAAAAGGGGTTGAAAATCTCAGCCCCTTTTTATTCCATATTGATTGCGATTAGTTTTGTTGATCAGCAGCGTCTTCAACTGCTGTATTTACAGTTTTTATTAGTTCTAATGCTGCATCACGTAATTTAATGTTATCGTCATAAGCACCGTCTATGTAAATTATTTTTTTCTTTCTTTGGTAATCATACTCTAACATATAACGTGGAGATTTACCACTCTCGTCACCTATCATTTGCTCTGGCCAATCCCAAAACCCTAACTCTGCGGCTTTACGATGTAAAAACAATAAATCATCTTTAGAAAGCTTCACTCTTTGTTTAATTAAAGAGTCGTTACTGTTTAAGTATTGATATCTTGCAGTTTTTGAATTAAAGGTTTTATCAAAATCTCCTCCTAAACCAGCTTTAAGGGTAATGCTTTCAAATTCCGAAAATTTGTATGGTGCATTTTTTATCATTATAGAATAATAATAAACACAATAAAGCAGGAAAGGCACTATAATACAAATTGCTAAAAAAATCTTTTTTGATCTATCACTCATTTTATAATTCTACTATTTCTTCGTGGTTTGCATTTTCATCAAATTCATTCTCCCATTTAGCAATAACAACAGTTGCTAAACAATTACCCAGCACATTTACAGATGTGCGAGCCATATCCATCAATTCATCTATCCCTAAAATAATAAATATAGGCCAAACAGGTAAATTAAAAGAAGCTGCTGTACCTAATAAAATCACTAAAGATGCTCTTGGAACACCTGCAACACCTTTACTGGTAAGCATTAATGTAAAAACAATCACTAACTGATGGCCTATACTTAAATCCATACCGGCAGCTTGGGCTACAAATATAGCAGCTAAAGATAAATAAAGTGTAGTTCCGTCTAAATTAAAACTATAACCTGTTGGTATTACAAAAGCAACAATCTTACGCGGCACTCCTATTCTTTCCATAGCTTCCATAGCTCTTGGTAAGGCAGCTTCTGAACTGGTTGTTGCAAAAGCAATTGAAACAGGTTCGGCAACAGCCTTTAAAAACTTTTTAATAGGCACACC
Source organism: Pedobacter alpinus (assembly GCF_042684645.1). Taxonomy (NCBI): domain Bacteria; kingdom Pseudomonadati; phylum Bacteroidota; class Sphingobacteriia; order Sphingobacteriales; family Sphingobacteriaceae; genus Pedobacter; species Pedobacter alpinus. The sequence continues at coordinate 59,980 of NZ_JBHULV010000052.1, read as the reverse complement.
AACAATTAATGCAATAGGTAATAGCACCAAAAGTAAGAATGCAATTAACGCAACATAAAGTGTTGCTAATAATTGGAAAAGATTAACCAAAATACCTAACCCCATGTGTCCAACTGTAAATGCAATGGCAGCGCCTACGCCTATTGGCGCAAAGTACATTACAATATTGGTGAACTTAAACATCACTTCAGATAAGCTTTCGGCTGCTTTAAGCATTGGACGACGTTTATCTTCACGTACCATTGCTAAGGCTATCCCAAATAAAATACTAAATACCACAATTTGTAAAACCTGCCCTTCTGCAATAGATTTTGCAATGTTTTCTGGAAAAACATGTAGAATAACTTCGGTAAGTGTTTGGGGCTCTACTTTTTCTAAGGTTTCGTTTATTACTGGTGGAGGTTTAATACCAACTCCAGCTTTAGAAATATTAATAGCCAATAAACCTAAAAATAAAGCAATTGTAGTTACAAACTCAAAATAAACTAAAGATTTCCAACCCATACGGCCTACTTGTTTTAAATCTGAGTGGCCTGCAATTCCAAAGACCAAGGTTGCAAAAAGTAAAGGCGCAACAATGGTTTTTATCATTTTAAGAAAAACCTTGCTTAAAACTTGAAGATTAACTGCAAAATCCGGAAAATCGTTTCCAATTTCTGCACCTACTACCATTGATATTAAAATCCATGATGTTAAAGATTTTTTTTGAACTCCAAAAACACATAAAGCTATAATGGCTAACCATCTTATAACAATTAGTGTTGTTTCTGGTATTGCTATAATTTGATAGTGATTTGATATGGTGACTAAAGAAGCTATGAATATGGCAACGAGCGCAATTAATGGTATTGGTTTTAATTTCATACAATTAGTTTGGTATTTAAACAAAAGTAATTAATTTGTTGACTTGAGCAAATGTATAAGATGACGAGCCCGAAATTAGCAGACCTAAAAAAAGAACTAAATTATTTAACCGCAGAAGAACTAAAAGAACTTTGTTTAAGGTTAGCTAAGTATAAAACAGACAATAAAGAATTACTTAATTTTATGTTGTTTTATAGCGATAAAAAAGACATTTACATTGATGAGGTAAAAAGCATTATAGATAATGAATTTGATAATTTACACCCTAGTGTTTATTACGCCACCAAACAGCTAAGAAAGTTAATTAGAACCATTAATAAGCACATCAAATATATAAATACTAAGAACTTAGAAGTAGAAATTGCAATGTTTTTTAGCGTAGCTTTCATTGCCCATCCAATAGTTGAAATCCATCAAAAAGCAACAATTGGGCTTTTATATACTCAACTAAAACGCATTTTAAGAGCTATCCCAAAATTAGACGAAGATTTACAATTTGACTACCAGAAACAGCTAGATGATTTAATGACATTGCTAAAGAAAAACAGACCTTCTTTCAGCAAAAAAGAATTAGAATAAGGATGTAACAATATAGCTAAAGTAACCTCTAAAATAAAATCACCTTTTCAATGGCAGACAAAGAGCAAGCTTTTAAAGAAATTTTTGAAGCTAATTCTAAGAAAATATATCATTTATGTTTCGGTTATACTGGAGATAGCGATGCTGCAAACGACTTGTTACAGGAAACTTTTTTGAAAGTTTGGCAGAATTTAGAAAAATTTAGAAATCAAGCGATGATTTCTACATGGATTTACAGAATTGCCGTTAACACTTGTTTAACCTATCTTAAAAAAGAGAAACGACAAGCAAAAGATGAACTTACTCCAAATATTATAGAAAGTCATGTGGAGGAAGTTTCTGAAAAGCAAGAACAAGTAAAAGCGTTGTACCAATGTATAGCTAAGTTAGAAGAAACAGAAAGAATTATTATTACAATGGTGATGGATGAAATCCCTTATCCGGAAATTGCAGAAGTTTCTGGTATATCAGAGGGGAATTTAAGAGTTAAAATACACAGAATTAAGCATAAGCTTACAGAATTATATAATCAGCATGAAAGACTTTGATTCATTAGTAGGCATTTGGAATGAACAAAAAACAGCTCCTGTTGTAAATTACAAAGAGATTATTGTTCAGTATAAAGCAAGTAGAAATAAACTTAGTTATAAGCTTTTTTATGAGGTTTTAGCAATGCTTTTTGCACTGTTAATGATAACATATATTGCTTATACAGTTGAGTTTGATTTTTGGACTACACATTTAGGATTGGCAGTTGTAATAAGTTGCTGCCTATATTTTATTGTAATGCAAGTTGTAAATATTAAAAAAATTGCAAACAGCAATACTCTGTTTGATAAGCCTCAAGACCATATTAAGTTTATACAACAATTTAGGGCTGCTAGGCACACACAACATACTCGAAATTACAAAATATATACGTTGTCCTTAACCGCTGGCTTAGCGCTATATTTTGTAGAATTCTTTTACAAACTTAGTCCGTGGGTAATGGCGGTAGTTGTAATAACTACAATTGCTTGGTTTTTGGCTTATTATTTCTATTTCTTGAAGCAATACGTAAAAAAAGAAAATCAAAAATTTGAAGAAATGATTAGTGATCTAGAACGTTTAGATGCTCAGTTTAAGGATGTTGAGTAAACTGTATTTTTGTATTTTAGGTTAGGAATGATCAATAAGGTATAACAAGAATAAATTAAAATTCGAACCACTTTCATTATTGTAAGTGGTTTTTTGTTTAATATTATTATTTTTAAAAAACCAATTAAGAGATGTCTTTTGTTTTCATCTTGATATTGAATATCGTTAAAGATTAAAATTGAAATCAATTTCATTATTTGTTCTTTAATTATAAACCTCAATTATGAAGATGAAATTTAAGTTTTGTGATAAATAAATTAAGTAAGCTTGTACTGAAAGAAATTGATTTGAAATTTTTAATGAAAATTTCAGGAAGTAGGCATTTATTACCTCTCTACCATACTGTTAGTGATATTGGATTGCCTCACATTAAAAATTTATATACTACCAAAAACACTACTGAGTTTAGAAACGATTTAGATTTTTTTCTTAAAAACTACAAAAGTGTAGCAATTGATGAACTAATTAATCAATTAAAAGAGAATAATGTTAGAGAGCCAATTTTTAATTTAACATTTGACGATGGCTTAAAAGAAATTGTTGAAATTATAGCCCCTATTTTATTAGAAAAGGGAGTAAATGCTACTTTTTTCATTAACTCAGGTTTTATTAATAATACATCTCTATTTTTTAGGTTTAAGACTTCATTACTGATTAATAAAATAAAAGATAAAATTAATAGTGATAACGTTATAAAACAGCTTAAAGAACTACTAGATGGTTTAAGTGGCGAAACCTTAACTAAAAAGTTATTAAATATCACTTACAATAACAAAAACATTTTAGATAAGGCTGGTGAAATATTAGAAGTTGATTTCGAAGAATTTCTTAAAACAGAACCGTTTGTTGATGATGATGATATACAATGGTTAATTGACAAAGGATTCACAATAGGAGCTCACAGTATTGACCATCCTTTATTTAGTGATATCACATTGGATGAACAGATTCGCCAGGCTGAAAGCAGTATTTGTGTTTTAAACGAAAAGTTTGAGGTAGCTAAAAATAGATTATTTGCGTTTCCTTTTAGTGATAATTTAGTGTCGGATTCTTTCTTTAAAAGAATAAATAACGAATTTCCAACATACACTTTTGGAACTTCTGGCTTAAACTATGATTTTGAAAAATTAAACTTTCAACGAGTACCAATAGAAAATAGTAGTTTTGGAATTAGTGAGTTAATAAAGATGTATCACTTGAAGTTTTTATTAAGAAAATTTCAATTATGACAGTGTTTAAAAAATTTATCAAGAGTTTTATTTCTATCAAATATCGAATTATAATCTACAAACAGTATTATAAAATTAGGTGGCTTTTATATTTAGGTAATAATGTTTATTGTGTTTGCTGTGGCAAATCATCCAGCAAATTTTTGCCCTATGGTAATATTTTGAGAGAAAATGCAGCTTGTCCATATTGCAACTCTTTAGAAAGAACTAGGTTATTAAACTACTATTTAATAAATGAAACCGATATCTTTTCAGGAAATAAAAGTATTCTTCATTTTGCACCAGAATATACACTTGCAAAACAACTCAAAAAGAGTTCTAAAAACTATATTTCTGCAGATATTGAAAAATGTGTTGCAAATATAGTTGAAGACATACAGTCTCTTACATTTGAGGATAATAAGTTTGACTATATAATATGTTCTTGTGTATTAGGACATGTACCTGACGAAATTTCAGCAATTAAAGAAATAAAACGTGTTTTAAAAGCAGGAGGCAAGGCTTTTATTCTTACTCTTTTAAATATTGGTACATATAAAACTTTAGAAGACAAACATATTATAACTTATGAAGATAGATTGAAGCATTATGGAGAAGGTGACTTACTACGATTACATGGCGAGGATTTTTTGGAAAGACTGAATATACCTAACACTGTTGTTGAAAAGATTGATTATTCCACTAAATTCACAAAAGAAGAAAAAACAAAATACAGTCTTGGCAACAAAGAAAGAGAACTTATTTTTTGCTTAAAAAAAACGCTATAGTAAAGATGCTTAAAAAAGTTACTCAATCTGACATTTCATTACTCAACATCCCAGATGTAACCTTTAATCCAATTTTTATTGATATCAGCTGTCAATCTACTGGAGCTAACGCTGTTTATTACATTTATTATAAAAATCAATCCCCAATTATTGCATTCGCTTTATTTGAGCGTTATAACAAAATAATTACTCCTACTCATGGCTATCCATTTTATTCGGGTATTTGGTTTATAGATAAAAAAGATTATGACATTGATTTATCTGATGCCTTACATTTGTTAACTGAAAAATACAAGTCCATAAGTTTAATTTTACCTCCAAAAATAGATGATATAAGATCTTTTATATGGAATGGTTTTAAAATTATTAACAGATATACTTACATCAAAAATTGTAATGATTTAAGTGTAAAATATGACGTTAAAAAAAATTACAAAAAGGCAGAAAAACTGAACTTTAATTTAACCATTGAAGAAAGTTTAGGTAATGAATGGATTAATTACAAAAATTTATTACTCAGAATTGGCTACAATAGCAAATACCTAATTAGTTTAGAAACATGGATTAATTCTTTATTAAAAAAAAAATTAGTTAAATTTTTTAAGGTCAGTAATTCAGATAAAGAGACATTAGGCTCTGGTATAGTACTTTTAAATGATGCTTCTAAAAAAGGGTATTTTTTGTTAAGCTTTGTCGATAAAAGCAACATTCAATCAGAAATAAATTCTTTTCTATATATCAAAATACAAAAGTGGTTGTTAGAAAATGGTTTTGAATTTTTTGATTATTTAGGGGCAAACACTAAAAGCATTGCAGAATTTAAAAAAAGATTTAATCCTAAGTTACAACAATACTATATTGCAAAATATAGCAGGAGTTATAATCTTAGTTCAAGTATTAAGAAATGGTTCAAAAAAGTTATCATTTTTTTTAATATCTAAATATTTAACAGATTTGACACATATTCTTTATAAAATAAAAACTAAAAGCTTTGTTTTTATTATTATTACTGTTGTTTGAAAATGGAATATATTTTAGTCTTACCAAGTTGGTATCCTAGTAAGTTAGATAATTTTAGAGGTGATTTTAATGAGCGATTGGTTAATTCAGTTGCTATCTTAAATACTCAAGTTGTTGTATTTGTATCAACTTTAAGAAACAGTAAAATTAAAGACATTGAAGTTTTTGAAGAAGAAAATATTATAACCTATAAGGCTTATTTTGCACACTCAAAGTATGATCTTATTAATGTTTACAGACTAATTAAATTGTATTTATCCATTTTTAAAATCGTTTTTAAAAAATATGGTTTACCAAAATTAGTCCATAATTATGTTTTTTTTCCTTCTGGAATTATTTCTGTTTATTTAAAATATAGGTATAATCTAAAATTAGTTTTAACAGAGCATTGGTCTTTATTTAATTACAAAAACAATGTAAATCACATATACACTCAATCTATTTATAAAAGGCGGCTCTATTCTAAAATACTAAAATCTTTTGATTCCATTATTTCTGTTTCTAAAAGTTTAGAAGTATCTATTTCAGAATGGACACCAATTAGTAAGAAATACATTTTACCTAATGTTGTTAATGTTACTTTTTTTAATAAAAAAAAGCATACTGAACCGAATTCCCCATTTACTTTTATTCATGTATCTGATACCGGGCCGCATAAAAATGTTCTTGGAATTTTAAATGTATTTAAAAACCTTATTGGTAATGGAGTAGCTGTTAATTTAATATTGATAGGAAAAGAGAAGGAAGAAATATCAGCATTTATAAAAAACAATTTCCTTAATGAAAATATTAAACTTTTAGGGGAATTACCTTATCAAGAGGTAGCTGACGCTATGAGAGTTTCAGATGCATTTGTGTTATTTAGCAATTATGAAAACATGCCTTGCGTTATACTAGAAGCATTATGCTGTGGCCTACCTGTTATATCAAGTAATGTTGGTGGAGTTTCTACAGTTTTAGACAAAACAAATGGTTTGCTTATTGAACCTTCAAATGAAGAACAACTTGAAAATGCCATTATCCAAATGATGGAAAACTATAACCAGTTTGATATTTCTCAAATATCTGCCAAAGCTATTGAGTTATATAATTATGACAATATTGGAAAACTTACCAATAAAATCTATTTAGAGACGTTAAAATAAGCTGTTACTTTAATAAATAAATTTTCCCAATATTATTTTTAAACATGCTGTTTGTTGCGTTATAACTGTTGTTAACAGTTGAACCATCGTTATTTTGAATGGTCACCTTGTAAAAGTAAACCCCATTGGCTAGTCTATCTCCAAAAGTATCAGTACCATCCCAAGCGTAATCAGTTAAATTATTTCCAATACGAATGTTTCCTAATTCTTCTTTATTAATTTCTTTTACAATTTTACCAGAAGCACTCATAATTTGTATCTTAATTTTATCCGGCACTTTTTCTCCGGTTAATTGAAAAACAAACCTAGTTGATGTTGTTACTGGATTAGGGTAAGGCAAGAAGTTTGAAACCGTTTGTTGATTTACAACTTCAAAATCTATCGTATAGTCTGAAGTTGAAGTGTTTCCAGTATTATCTGATGATGATATTTTTAAGGTATAAGTACCATCTTCTAATAAATCTGGTTGAACTAAAAATATTACTTTATTATTTTCTGAAGTTGCAACAGTTTGTAAGGCAATTTTGTTAGAATTAAATGATAAACGCTGATAATTATTGTCTTCAGATTTTTTTAAATAGACTTTTATTGCCGTTGTATCTCTAATTAACAAAAATTTATTCTCATCACTAACAGAAACAGTAATTGTTGGCTTTGGAGAAACTATCTCCCCATTAACAATATGTTTTCCATCAAACAATAAATCTAATAAAGGGTTTTTATCATCTTTTACAACTTTAAAATTATAACTTAAAAAATTATTAAAAGTAAACTGATCTTTATTGTTTTTAGGATTTAGTGAGAGTTGTAAAACGTTGTTTCCTGATAGACCTAAAGACGGGAGTTTAAAATCACTTTCTAAATTTGTATTCCCCGCTAAACCTGCAAAATGGGCAACTGTACCATTTATAGTTGTTCTATCTTGTTTAGTAATTTTATAGTTTAGTTGTAATGAGTCTGATGTTAATTGTTTAATATTGCTTACGCCGATAGCTATTTTTAAAGAATCACCTTCTGGTATTTCTTCTGCATAAAAAGAGTTTTTAAATTCAGGGTTAAAAGAAGTTTCAGCGTAACCTGTATATAAAACTTTCCACGATTTTAAAGTAGGAGCGGTAAAATTAGTATCGTCTTTAATATCAGTCTTGATTTTTAAATATGGATAATTATTTGCGTTAATATCTGTTAAATCAAAATCAAAGCCTGAGCTGGATTTTAAGACACTTTCTGCTCCATTATTATTTACACCAATTATACTTGTGGTTAAAATATCACTGTTAGTTGAATTGAATTTGATAGAGGCTGAGTTCCAGTTTGAAGCTGGTCCAATTTTCTCTGAGACATAAGTACCGCTACCAAAAGGGTAATTCAAATCATGTAAAAATGTTATTTCCTCAGTGCTTAATGCCTTTATTTCTTTTGTGTAATTTTCAATAGGAATAGCGTCTTTTTTAGAAACAAAAACATAAGGCTCTCCATTTGTTACCGTTTCTAAAACAGTAAGCCCAAGACTTCTAAAAGCATCTAAAGCAGTTTCATTAAAATTCTGAGGATTAAAATTTAATCCACTTAATCCAATTACATTAAAATCTTTTGGAATATTATTAATATAATTTACCAAAGAATCTAATTCTGATGGATTGTTAGTGTTGAAGAAAAACATACCAGTACCATCAACTCCGTTGTTTTTAAAGTTATAAACACTAGGGTAATTATATCTCTTGTTATAATTTATGGGGTCTATAGCTATAATACCAAACCCTTCAAATTCCGACCCATTAAAGGCAGCAGAACCATTTGCACTTCCTAATCTAATTCTACGTTCTATTATTGAAGATGATTGTTGCCCTCTATTTTTAACTTGAATTGGATAAATATTTGAAACAAAATTAAAATCGGGCTTAATGTTTTTTAGTGATATATCTGAGAATTGTTCACGATGCCCTTGATTCCAACCTTCCTCACTATTGGGAATAAAAGTAAAAGAATTGTTTTGCCATTGTCCTCCACTATTTACATCCGCATCTAATTTTGCCCTCCAATAATAAATTTTATTATGTTCTAGCACTATGTTAGGCCTCCAATTAGCAAATAGACCAGCGTTAATTATTCCTGACTCTTTTTTCCAATTACTATCAAATGTTTTTACAGTATCTATCTCAAAAAGATAGTTTACTTTTTGGGTAAACAAATTATTAGACTGTATTTTTAACTCTAAATTATTATTTGTTAAAATACTATATGGATTAGGTGATATTAAAGAAATACCATTAGATGCGAAAAAATATGAAAACTCTATGGTATTATTTAGTTTGTTCAATTCCTCAATTTCATTCTCAGGATCAATTTTTATTAGAAATTTATTTGTACCTGACGCATTTAAAACATCATTATTAATACTAAAATTTAATGTATCTGTATTAAATAAATTATTGAATGATTGTACAGGGTAGGTAATTATACTATTATCATTCAAGGTTCTAACAACACTTATTTTAACAGGGTTCAATACAGCCTTACCACTATTTCTTACTATTAATGATAAATTAAATGATGATGTGTTTGCGGTTACATTACTCTCTAAAATTGAAACATCACTTGAAGTAATTTGGTAATCTGGTTTTTCTGGAGCATAAAAACTTAAAGATGGGTCTCCTAAATAAATATATTGTTGGCAATGGATTTTATTTAATGCGTCATTCTGGTTTTGATAAGTACGGATACTTCTTGAAATATTAGATGCCACGGATTTACCATAATTAGTTTTAAACGAATTTTGATACAGATTATTCGCTAGTCCATATAAATAAGAAGCTACTCCTTCACTACTTGTTCCAATCCAACCAATTGCACCTCTTTGTTTTTCTAAAATAAAATCTTCTCCTAAAGAGGCTGTTGTGAATGCGTTACCAGTGCTACATCCATTTATAAAAAAAAATAATATCCTTTGAATATCAGCTGCTTTTCCAACAGAGACTGCTGTTCCGGTTGTGCTACCATGACCTAAAAAAGTCACTAAATTTGCACCATCTTCAATTGTCTTATTAATTTTATCGGTTAAATTATTAGTTATAGGGTCGGTAACGCTTTTATAATAAGAAGTAGTTGAAGACCCGAAAAATTCTTTGTCGGATATATTTGAAAGATTTCTTAAATAATTAGCAAATGAATTATCTTCACTACTGTTACCACCCCCTGTAATATTTATAATTGTTTTTCTCCATATTTCATTTGGTTGCTGCTCAAAAAGTCTCAATTTTTCTAGATATTTATTAACATCCTCTATTGTTTTTGCCGGTAATCTTCCGGTTGCTAAGGCAGGTGCTAATGTATTATCTATTATTTTTGCGGTAAATTCATTGTCAGAAGGAGGAAATCCCATAGTAGGCACTAAATCTTGAGCTATCATTTGCTTAGAAATTTCATAACCTTTTCCTATCAAAAAAAGATACTCAGGTTTATTTGTAGCTTTTTCTAATAGATATCTTGATAGATTTCTTATAGCAAGTGGATGGTGAATACCATAAAAGAACTGATTGTATAAGTCATCCATTTTAAGTACTAATGAACTTACACCTTTAGAGTTCTTATAAGTTGCTAAATCATTTACTGCGTTTATCAAAGAGCCGTGTGTAACCATTAACATCTTTGCATTAAACGTACTTGCATCTACTAAATTAAAAGCAACATTTTCTAATGTAACACTTTTTAATGCGTCTGAACTATAAACAAAATGAGTGTTACTATTATTATTAACTGTAAATGAGTTGGTACTTCCGGTTTTAATACTTTTATATCTTTTTAAACTAATGGGATCTAAAATATATGCATCAGACCAGTTTGTTGTATTTGTGAAATTTAGTAGGGATTGACCAGTTGCGGAGTTCAATTTAAATTGCAATGAATTAAAAGAGGATCCCTCTAAATTCCTCGGATAAGTAATTCTTACATAACCAGGCGCTTGAAAATCAGTCAGTGCGCCTAAATCATTTACTGAACTAAAAACTACTTCTGTTGTAGCATTTAATATGTTATTATTTATATTTTGATTTACCCTAATGGTCTTATAACCTCTGTATATTGTGTCTTTAGCAATTATTCCTCCTACAGTTATTCTCAAATGATGGTTATTTCCCATTGAATTTGTTGAAGAGGCATTAGACCTTCCGGCAACAAAACTTTCAAAAATTGGTTTAAAATTAGTTGCACCAGAAAAATAATTTGGAGTACTTAATGTTTTTGTTTGAGAGCCTCCAATCCCAAAAGTATTTCCTAAAAATCCTTCACCTTCAATATAATCAGAAAACGTCATTACGTCTAAAACGTATGCTCCTGGGTAATACTCATTAGAAAAGTTTGATGATACAGTAAATTTAATATGGGTTTCGGGTGTTAAACCATTAGCGTTTAATACAACGTTCTCATACCTCTTGCCGATATTGGCATTGTTATTTGTTAGAAAAAACACCGCCTCATCTGTAAAAAGACTTATTTGCTGGTTTGGCTGTTCCCCAGCTTTATATAAAATTTCATCTGCCTTACCATTATTAGGTTCTGCATAAAACTCAATAAAATCAGCAGCATCAAAAGAATTATCACTTTCTCCTTCAACATGTAATGGAATCTCCTCTCCTAAATAAAAAATCTGAAAACCCTTAGGGCTTATATTTGTAGTCATAAAACCAGATGCTTGTAATTGGCTATAAGTAATTTTATAAACACCTCTTTCGTTTATTTTTATTTTTAAATACTGCTGGTTCGGTTTTATCCATTCGTTACCGTAGTTATTCTGAGCAAGAGTACTAAAGCTTAACAGAACAATGATAATTAGTATATATGCTTTCACTTTTTGAATATTGAATTAGTATAAAAAAATTTTAAATAAATTATTTTAAATATTCTAATAAAACTACCTATTAAATGTTTAAAATTCTTATTGTATTTAAGAAACTGAAATAAAAAGTTAAAAAAATCATCAATTTCAACATAATCACAAGCTATTATTAGTTTAGAATAAAAGTAACTGGATTTAATTTTGTTTTCAATTTTTTCTGGAACGTTATGTATATTTTTAATAAAATAAATTCTACTGTAATAAGTGGAGTCAACTATCTTTGTTTTTAAATGGTAATTTTTAGTATGCGATGCAGATGAATCAAGATTTCTATAAACAATTGTTTTTTGATTCAAATAAAAAACCTTTGTTTTAATAGAAATCATTAAATACAGAGGGTAATCATTATGATGAAAATTTGACCAATTTAATTTCTCTAATTCTTCAATAGCATTAATTAACAAGTTTTTTTTTACTAAAACAGATGAATGAGTAATAAAATTATTCAAAATTAATCTATCATAAATATGTCCATTAGGTGGTTTTGGGCTAATTTCAGGTAAAATTTCATTGCCCGTTTTCACTAAATAATTGGTATGAACTAAACCAATAGAATTGTCGCTATGAATTAAATCTACTTGCTTCTGGATCTTAAGGTCATCTATCCAATAATCATCGCTATCTAAAAACGAAATATATTTCCCCTGTGCTAATTTGCAAATTTTTATGAAGTTACCTATCAAACCTAAATTAGAAATGTTAAAATAAGCTGTAATTACATCGGGATAATTATTCTTAAAATTTAAAATTATTGATTTACTTTCATCGGTAGAACAATCATCGATTATCAGGACATGAAAATTACCATTAAATTTTTGAGAAATAGCGCTTTTTAAAGCTTGTTCAATAAACTCTGCTTTATTAAAATTAGTTATACAAATGCATACTTCGTTCTCCGTATTATCCATGTTAATGGTAAAACAATAATGTTACAAGGGTTTTTGTTTTAATTTCCTGTAGAAGTTTAATAAACGAGTTGGTAAAAGTATTTTCATAAACATTTTCAATGTGTCTGTTTCAAAAGGATTAATAGCAAAACTTTTAACTACATAAAATAAGGCTTTTACTCTTCTATTATGCTTAAAGTGCATAAAAGAAATTCTTAAAAAGTAATTCCCAATTTGTTGATTTTTAGAGATCCTGGTAATTTCTTTAATGCTAAACTTATCATACTCTGTTAGTAAGTAATTGTTTTTAATTATCTTATTAGATAAATCTTTTAATTGTTGAACCTGTTTATTTGATAGATTAAAAATTGAGCTTGGTACAAGCCTATATTTAACAAGCACATCAGGAAGTGTAGCTATTTTTCCGAACTCGGCCATTTTATTCCATAAAATTTTGTCTTCAAAATACTTTGGTATTTCAACTGGATATTCACCTGCTTTAAAAAAAAACTCTCTTAAAAACATAGCTGAACTATGCATGAGTTTAATATTAGGTAAACTTTTTTTCATATCTTCATTGAGGCAAGGTAAATTTGTTTGATCTAAGATTTTCCCCTTAATATCTATAAAGTAAATATTACTGCCTAACAAAACATAGTCTTTGTTTTTTCTTAAGAAGTCTAATTGAAGCGCAAATCTTTCAGGAAGAGAAATATCATCAGCATCCATTCTAGCTATAAATTTGCCTTTTGAGATAAACACTCCTTTATTTAATGACCTCGATAAACCTATGTTTTCTTGGTCAATTAATACAATACGATCGTCATTAAAAGAATTAATAACATCCAATGAATTATCTGTAGAACCATCATTTACGACAATAAATTCGAATTTTTTAAAGGTTTGATTTAAAATACTTTCTATGGCTTCTTTTAAAAAAGGCTCTGCATTATAAACCGACATAACCACACTTAATTCTATTTGCATACAATTATTTTTTTTTAAGTAAGGCCTTAATAAAAATTTTTACTTTTGTAGTAAAATCTAATTCTAGGTTTCTTAAATAATTATGCCCTCCAAAACTGTTTTTATCTCTAATAATTATTTTGGGTATTTTATCATAATAGTTGCCGTCAATGAAAACATGATCTTCTGAGAGTATTTTATAATTTGCACTTAACATATAATTATTTAGATGAGATTCATCCCACCATATAGCTATTATATTATTTTCTAAGTCAAGATCAATATTATGTTTTAATTTGATAATCAATTCATTAAAAGCACTTGAATCTCCTCCATTTAAGCTTCCCATAAAGTAATATATTCCTTTATCATCACTAATAAATGCTTTACTCAATTTGTTGGCTTCATATGGGAATTTTGAACGATTAGACATTAATATGCCTGGGTGTTTGATAACTAACAATTGATTTTCATCTGGCAAAAAATCTTTCATTACAAAGTCATTAAAAAGCATATTTGCATTGAAAAAAAATGTAAAGTCAAAATTCTCTAATTGAGGAGTGATTTTTTCAAAAAAATGAAATCTTAATAAGGTATTGAAAGGCCATCCTTCGTCCTTTTGATCGCATACATGAACACGAGGGTTTTCTTGATCAAATATTCTTTTGGAATCTGTAAAAACAAAATATTCTTTTTTAAACCCATCTGTTAAAAAAAACTTTTCACTGCTTTTGTAAAAGCTTTCCCAAAAGATGTTGTATTTCCCAATGCATACATATAAAATTGCTATACGTTTGATAATTTAACCTCCTTTACTTTCTTTAACATGAAAAAATATTTAATAGATGATATAAGTATAGACTGGAGAAGTAAGGCTCCTATGGCGCCAATTAATCCGAACCAGTTTGATAAAAGAATTAATAATACAATGTATATAGCATTACAAAATATTACAATTGGAATATTATACTTAACAAAATTTAAACTTACAAATAATAAATGTACTCCTGCAACTGCTCCTGTAATTGATAAATATATTGTATATATACTTAAAGTATATCCATTATATGTGGTAGCAGGAATTAAATAGAACAACCAAAACTTATGAGTTAGCATAAAAATACTTGATACAAGAAAACCGATGATTGAAATTACAAAAAAAGTTTTTTTAACTATTTTGAAAGCCAAATTTATTTGCCTTTCAGCCACAAGTTTTGATAGCTCTGGAAATAATGACTGAGTTAATGCACTTATAAGCTGATTAAAAATAGCTCCAAATTTAGAAATAATGGTAAAAACACCAAAAACCTCAACACCTAATAACTTATTAATGATGAAATTAGTTAAATGACCGGTTGGTAAATCTAAAGTTGAAACTAAATTATTATAAATATTAAAATGAGTAAATTTTTTATCTCGATTGAGTTTAACCTTGAAAAAATCTAAACAATTCATTTTCTTTAAGCAAATTGCTCCTACAATTATATGTAAAACGTATCCAAGTACTCCAATTATTAATTCCGATATAATAAAATAGCTTAAACTAAAATTTAAAATTGTTCCAACTGAAATTGAAATTAGCCTTAAAACTGATGATGTGATTGCAATTGTGGGTCCAGTTGTAAAATCATTGTTTAACCTAAGAATTGCAGAAACAGATCTAAAGATACTAAAGGGAATTAGTATAAGATAAATGTAAATGTATTTTTGTGCTTCATTAGTTATTTCAAAATAATCACTTGTAAGTTTTATACATGAAAATGCAACGATTAAGGTAATGAGAGATGAAATGACATCTTGAATGAAAGCTCTTTTAATATATGTTTTTAATAGCAATATATCATTGTGGTGCTTGGCCTCTTGTCCAAATTTAATAATTGCACTATATGATTGAAAACTGAATATTCCAATATAGAAATTGACATAAGTTGTTAATATGGCAATTATGCCTATGCCTGAGACACCAATTGCTTTTAATAACAAAAAAGTACTTACAAACCCAATTATTGAAGAGATTGTCTGAAGATAAAAAATTGAAAAAGCATTTTTTAGAAAATCATGTTCTTTAAAAGCGCCTTTAACTTTTTTGATTATGTTCTTAAACACTTTTGTCCTAAATTAAAATCCAATCTTCCACAAAAAGATCCTCACTATTGTTAGTGCTATATTCAGGAAACCAATTTTTAGGACAAATAACTATTTTAGATAGATTTTTGCTCAAATAAGCTCCCCACCAGCTAAAAGTACTATTTGCAATAATAAAGTGTTTGCATAATGCCATCAATTTAAGATCTTCATGACTTTCATTTCTCGACATAAATTGATGTGGTAACTTTACATCTAAGTTTAGTTTACACCACTCTATATCATCAGAAAAAATGAAAATTTCAGGATTGGTTAATTTTTCTGTCAAAAGGTCAAGTGCTTTTTCGTAATATTGCAAATTTAATAATAAATGATTTTTATTTTTCAAATAATCTCCTCTTCTTACATGTAATGCAACTGATTCAGAATTATTAATTTGTTGAATTTGATTGTTAAATTTATGATTAAAGGAAGGGTTAAACGTTAGCGTTTCTTGAATTTGTTTTTTAATACTGATAAAGTATTTTTCAGATTGCCAAAACCCAGATAAATAACTCTCATTTTTACATTTAAAAACTTCATTGTCAAAATGAAAATGTTTTTCTTTATAAATTTCAGGTTCAGTAAAAAAAAAATTGTAAAGTGAATTTAATAATTTATTTTTCGAGTTAGCCCATTTTAAATATTTGATGTTTTGTGCTATAATCTCTTTTTCATTTATATTAAAGTGATTTAGCTCAAAAGTTCTAAAAGAACTTTTCTTAAAGTAATTTAAATCTAATTTAAGTTCCGTATTATTTATTAAGGCTAAGTTTTTTCCTAATGCATATTGAAACAATTGATTTCCTAAACCACCTTCAATTCTAACAATTATCATTTTGTTTTATAGAATATGTATTTTTCTGTTTTTTTTAATATCAACAAATTTTTATCTCGTTAAATTCTTAATTAACATTTTATTCTTCATTAAATGTGATATTTATACGTTAAAATTATTTAAATAAATTGATAACGATTTGATAAAATTAAAGAAATATTATACTAATCTAAGAAATTTGTAGAATTCACTTTCCTTCTAGAATAAGGAGTAATCTTTCTTTTTAAAATCAAGAAACCCTCAACCCATTTTCAACCGGTTTATCAACGCTCAATAAAGTCACCAAATTATTATCGCCAACGGCACCTAAAATCAAACACTCACTCATAAAATTAGCAATCTGCTTTGGTTCAAAATTAACAACAGCTACAACTTGCTTACCCATAAGCTCTTCTACATTATAAAGTGCGGTAACCTGTGCCGATGTTTTTTTAATACCAAAGTCTCCAAAATTTATCCATAATTTATACGCTGGCATTTTAACTTCTTTAAAAACTTCGGCTCTAATTATAGTACCCACTCGCATTTCAATATTATTAAAAGCAGTAATTGTATCCATTGCACTAAATTATAAATTGTATTTAAAAATTGTTTAACTTAAAGCATTCTATATTTTATTTATGCGATTCAAATTATTATACCTAGTTATTATTATAACATTACCGTTTAAAGGTTTTTCTTTTACCTCTGAAGATGATATTTTAGGTCGATGGATTTCTACAAAAAAAAATGTGATTATTGAAGTTTATAAATCATCCAATCAATTTAAAGCAAAAGTAATTTGGTTTGATGATAGAGATGATATAAAAAGGCCCATGCGCACAAGGTTAGATATTAAAAACCCCGATAAAGATTTAAAAAACAAGCGTATTTTAGGTATGGATGTTTTAGAAAGATTAAGTTATAATCCTGATAAAAACAGATGGGATAATGGATTGATTTACGACCCTCAAAGCGGAAAACATTGGAGTTCCTTAGTATATTTTAACACTAATATGCAAATGATTGTAAAAGGTTATTGGAAATTCGAATTTTTATGCCAAACCTTAACTTTCAATAAGTTTAAAAACTAGAAAAGGGTTTGCAATTGCAAACCCTTTTCTAGTTTTTAAGAAAAATTTTATAATTAGTTAAATAAAGTAAACTCTACTCTCCTATTATTTTGACGACCTTTATCTGTTAAATTAGAATCAATTGGTTGACTTTCGCCATAACCCGTTGCTTCAATTCTTGATGCGTTAACACCTTTGCTTACTAAATAAGCTTTCACAGATTCTGCTCTATCTTTAGATAATTTCATGTTATAACTATCACTACCTTGGCTATCTGTATGGCCAGCAAGTTTTAAACTTAAATTTTTGGTAGTTATTAAGTTTGCAACTCTATTTAAACTTTCAAAAGAAGTTGATCTGATGGTAGCCTTTGCTAAATCAAATTCTAAATTTTTAATAGCATCGTTAACTACTTTTTTATCTTCCTCAGAAATAATGTAAGTTACTGGTTTAACAATTTCCATTTTTGGTAACTCACAGCCAGAACCATCAACTTTAGTTCCTGCTGGTGTATTTGGACATTTATCATAAAAATCTGAAACACCATCTCCGTCAGCATCGCTCATTAATTTATTCACTTTATCTTTAAGCATGTTAACTTCGTCATCGTTTTTAGAAGCTTCAATTTGAGCTTTTAATTCATCGTATTTAGCAACGTAACCTTGCTCTAAAACCGCAGCTGGGTTTACAAAAGCTAATTGAGATTTTGTTTTATTTCCGATTGCAAATTCTAATCCGGCGTAACCGAAAGAAAACTTATCATTTGAACCACCTGTGCGGTAACCATCTAAATTATCTCCGTCAACAAAATTCATTTTATAACCTAAATCTATATTAACGCCTTTGGCAATTTTAAATTTGGCACCAACACCAACTGGTATTACCAGTTCATGAATATTTTCTCCGTTGTTAGCTTCTACTTGTACATTAGCGGTAGAAGTTGTTGTAGGTTGGTAACCCATTAATCCCGCACCAGCGGTAGCGTAAGGGGTTACTACACTTTTACGATTAAGTATGTTAAAATTAGCGATGTTGTAAATACCACTAATAGTACCGCCCCATTTTATTTCTGTTTCAAAAGAATTAAATGGAGAACCGTTTGGCACTCCACTACCTGGAGTTACATTATTATCTGCTTTAATACTACCTCTAAAAAAATCTCCCTGAATACCAAAATTATGACTTAGTTGCTTTTTAAGATAACCACCATAACCACTACCGTATTCCCAATTGCTGAAATCGTTTTTTCCACCAATAGCTAGTGCTGGCGTTATTGTACCTCCAACAACACCAAAAGACCAAGTGCGGTAAGCAGATTTAGTAAAAGGTTGAGGAGTAGTTTCAACTATTGTGGTAGTTTCTTGTCCAAAAGAAAAATTTGCAATACCTATTGCTCCTAAAAGCATTAATCCTGTTTTAAAATTTAATTTCATAATCAATTAATAGTTAATTTGAAACGTTTAAGCGATAAGTTTGCCAAAATTAATTTTTCAAACTATATAACTGATTAACAGATGTATTAGCTACAAAGTGGTCATAAAAAAAAGTTCGGAAATAAATTACCGAACCTTTTAACTGTACATTATAAACTACAACTTACCAAAGTTTGGTTGGGTAAACACCATCTTCTACCAATTTGTTAATGTTGTTTTGTACTATTTCTTTATCCTCTTTATAGGTAACACCAAACCATTTAGCATCTGTTGGTATTACTTTAAAAGTTGCAATATTGTTTTGTATTAGATGGTCAGCAATTAGCGGTATAAAAAATTCTGCTTTTGGGCTCTCAGCATTTTTAGCCACAAAGTCAACAAATAATTCTTCTGTAACTTTAAATACATCTGGTGTGAAACCCCAAAAATTCATTGATACTGGTGTAGTCGCTTCTAAAGGAGATTCAATACCATCTTCTTCGTAAACAATACCACCATCTTTAGCATAAACTTTAGTGCGTTCGTTAATTTCGCTCATGTTTCCATTAGCATCTGTATTACAAACACCACGAGATACAGAACCGTTTTCTGATAATGTATTACCAATTTTATAACCTACAATACTGTATTTATTTGCTTCTGCTTCGGTTGTTAAAAAATCGGCCATGTTTTTAAAAGCTTCGTAACCATAATAATCATCAGCATTAATTACGCAAAATGGTTCGTTAATTTGCTTACTTGCTTCAAGCACAGCATGCCCTGTTCCCCAAGGTTTAGCTCTTTCAATTTCTTCAGATATGCCGTATTTTTTTAAATCGAATGTTTGAAAAACATAATCTGTTTCAACTTTACCAGCTAATTTAGGATCAAAAATTCCTTTAAAGCTATCTAAAAACTCCTCTCTAATTATAAAAGTGACTTTTCCAAAACCAGCTTTTATAGCATCGTAAATAGAATAATCAATTATAGTTTCGCCGTTTGGGCCAAAACCGTCAATTTGTTTCATGCTACCATAACGGCTAGCCATTCCTGCTGCAAGTATAAGTAAGGTTGGTTTCTTCATTGTTTATTTTTTAAATTATTATTTAAGGTTGATGTTGCGAATTTAATATTTTAAAAGCCAAATAAAGAGCGGCTAGTACTTTTTCTTGGCTTTTTACCAATAATCATCCCGAAAATCCCTCTCACTATTTCTCTGCCAATTTGCCTGGTAATCGGCGCATTTAATGCTTGTTCAAACATGCTTTTTTCAGCTCTTTTAGAAGCTGCTTTAGTTTCGGCAATCATTTCTTCTGCATCATCTTTTTGATCCATTTTTTCCGAAATTCTTTTGTTCAAAATTTCAAAAGCACTTTCGGGGTCTAATTCTTCTTGATATTTTTTATAACCATCAGAACTTTGCATCAATTTTTCGCAGTCAATATGAGCCATTGGCCCCATTACCGCTCTTGGCGGGGTGAGGTGCGTTGCTACAACTTCTGTGGGGATTCCTTTTTCATTTAATACAGTAATTAAAGCTTGTCCAGTTCCTAAAGCTGTAATAATGGTATCAATTTCGTAAAAATCAGATTTTGGGTAGGTTTTAACAGTTTTTCTTAGTGCATCCACATCATTTGGAGTAAATGCCCTAAGTGCGTGTTGTACTCTATTTCCTAATTGCCCTAATACACTTTCTGGTATATCTGTTGCTGCTTGTGTGCAAAAGAAAACGCCAACACCTTTTGATCTTATTAAGCGTATTACTTGTTCAATTTGCTCTAAAAATGCTTTAGATGCATTATTAAATAAGAGGTGAGCTTCATCAAAAAAGAAAACCAATTTTGGTTTATCTAAATCGCCAGCTTCTGGTAAATTATAAAAAATCTCTGCTAATAAACTCAATAAAAAAGTTGAATATAAAGCGGGTTGGTCTTGCACATCAGCAATGTTTAATAAACTAATTAAACCTTGTCCATCAACTTTCTGAAATAAATCTTCAATATCAAAAGACCGTTCGCCAAAAACAGTTCCTAAACCTTGTTGTTCTACTGCTACAATTTTTCTTAAAATAGTTCCCGCTGTAGATGATGATATTTTGCCGTAATTATCTTTAATTTCTGCTGCGCCATCCCCTTCTGACAAATAACTCAGTAACTTTTTTAGATCTTTAAGATCTATAATAGCCATTTTATGATCATCAGCATATTTAAAAATGGCTGCTAATACTCCCGTTTGGGTATCGTTTAAATCTAGTATTTTACCTAAAAGCACTGGTCCAAATTCGGTAACTGTAGCTCGCATGGTAGCACCTAACTTGCCACTTAAAGAGTATAACTCTACCGGAAAACCATTAGGAACAAAAGGTTTTTTCAAAGCTTTCCCACGTTCTTCTAATTTTGGGTTTGTTTGCCCAGCCTGGTTTAAACCTGATAAATCTCCCTTTACATCTAACATAAATACCGGTACACCTGCATCTGATAGTTGCTCGGCAATTAATTGTAGCGTACGGGTTTTTCCTGTTCCAGTGGCACCAGCAATCAAACCGTGTCTATTCATCATTTTTAAAGAAATGTTTACTTCTGCTTCTGCAATAATTTCTTGATTTAAAATACCTGCACCCAAATAAATAGATGGGCCTGTTGGAGCGTAGGATTTTGTTATTTTTTCTATAAATGATTTCGGGTCTTTTGGCATATTACTAAGCTATAAAAATTATTTTTTGTTCTTCACATACTTATCTAACCAACTATTCATTTCCCAAAGCATGTGTAAAACAGATTCTTTTGCTTTATAGCTATGTGCTTCGTAAGGTAATTGTACCAATCTACTGGTTACTCCAAATCCTTTTAAAGCACTGTAAAGTCTTTCACTTTGCATAGGGAATGTACCCGAATTATCATCAGCTTCGCCGTGGATTAATAAAAGTGGTTCGTTTATTTTATCGGCGTAAGCGAAAGGCGACATTTTATTGTAAACATCAGGGGCTTGCCAGTAAGTTCTTTCTTCTGCCTGAAAACCAAAAGGTGTTAATGTTCTATTATATGCGCCACTGCGGGCAATTCCAGCTGCAAAAAGATTAGTATGTGCTAATAAATTAGCGGTCATAAAAGCTCCATAAGAATGTCCCCCTACTGCTATTCTTTTTACATCGCCAATTCCCAAGCTTACTACTTTTCCAATTGCAGCTTCTGCGTTTTGCGTTAATTGCTCTATAAACGTATCATTTGGTTGCTCGTTACTTTCGCCAACTATTGGCATATCCACGTTATCCATAACGGCATAACCTTGTGTAACCCAGTATAGAGGTGATGCCCAAGATATTTTACTAAATTGATATGGCGAACCTTTTACTTGCCCAGCAGCTGCAATGGTTTTAAATTCTTTAGGATAGGCCCACATTAAAACTGGTAAGCGGCCAGTACTTTTATTATAACCTTGTGGCAGATATAGTGTTGCGGTTAAATCAAGTTTATCGGCTCTTTTATATTTTAATTGTTGTTTTACAATACCAAAAAGCTGTGGATATGGATTTTTAAAGTAAGTTAATTGCTGCGTTTTTCCTTTTTTATAATCTAATTCAAAATAGTTTTTTGGCTCCACCACAGATTCTCTGCTGATGATGATATTGTCTTTATTATCAAAGAAAATAGGTTTTTCATAAAATGGTGCTCTGGAGTGAAAAAGGGTATCAGTTAATTTAGTTTTTACATTAAATTGAAGCAAAAATGGTCTATTTCCTATTGGAGAAGCGCCTTCAGAAATTGAAAAAATATTTACATTATTTGGGTCTGATGCTCTCTTTACAACATTATATTCTAACAATAAAACATCTCTATTGTATTGGTTCTTAACGGTTACAAACTCGCCTGGGTCAGAATATGCATCTTCATAATACCTATCCCAAAGATTAACTCTATAACTTGAGTTTCCTGGTTTAATAAAAACTCGTCTTTCTCCACGGGTTTTCCACCAGCGCTCAGTTATCATCGCTATCTGGTCATCCCCCCAATCTATCTTGCTAAAACGAAGGTAACAATCGGCTAATTTTTTCTTCACTCCATTATCACCTGTAGCATCCATAGTGTATAAAACATCTCTAATGGTATTTCTTTGGTTGGGGTCGCCGCCATCTTGCGCCTCTACCCAAAAAATGGTTTGCGGTTTGTCGGCTCGCCATGCAAATTCTCTTGCCCCAGTAACTACAGCATCAAAACCCTGTGGTAAATTATCTGCTAAAGGTATATCTACAAGCTCTTTGGTTAATTTTCCGTATTTGTCCCTAAGTTCTACTCGGTATGGGAAATTAGAAATAGGCACCACATAAGAATAGGGTTTATGAATTACAGAAAGCATAATCAAAGTTCCGTCTGGCGAAAAATCAAAGCCTTTGTATATTTCAGGACGGCTAAAATCAATGGCTTGCCCATCCAAATAAATCATTTTTAACTGCGATGTAAGGTGATAATCAAATAAAGCCTCATCGTTACTATTTTTTAATAAATCTTGATAGGTTCTGTTTGGAGCAGCTTTGCCCGTAGTTTCTTGAAAATTAGGACCACTTAATGTAGGATTTAATGTTGCTAATGGCTTTTGTTCTGCAATACATTTTGCTAAAATGGTATTAGAATTTGGAGCCCATTGAAAAAGGGTTCCATAAGTGTCGTTTAAAACTGTATTTGATAGTCTTTTAGATTGTTTGGTATTTAAATCAGCTATCCATAATTGAATTTCGTTTGTGGTAGTTAAACTAAAAGCTACCATTTTTTCATCGGGCGAAAAGCTAAGGTCTTTAATTTTTGCGCCAACTGGTAGGTTTGCCAGTTCAAACTCATCAGCATTTTTTATGTTTTTAAACTTTAAGCCAGTAAAATAACTCGATTTTTTATTACTTCTTAGTTTTGCATTTATTCTTAAACCAGCAAGTTTTAAATGAGGTTCAGCAATTTCTGCTATTGAAGGGTAACCCGGCTCTTCTAAAATTGCCATATAATTACCTCTTCCACTCATTATTACTGATTGCGAAATTGATGCCTCAACAATATCTACCATTTCTTTAGGTGGCTTTTGGTAGCCAGAAACTTCTTGAGCTAAAGTGGGAGCATAATTTGTTAATGCAACGATAAAGAGGGCATAAACGCCCCCTTTTTTTAAGCTAAAATTCATTAATTATTAATTTTATAAATTCCATTAATTAATTTCACAATCAATCAAAATAAAACCCAAAAGTAGCTTTTCAGCTTTAAGCATTGTGCTTTTATCCTTTATTTGATGTATTTAAAATCTTGGTCTTTTTTGATAGCCAATAAAGAATGATAAATTAAACTAATTACATTATCAACATCTTCTTTATGCGTCATTTCTACCGTAGTATGCATATAACGTAAGGGCAAAGAAATTAGTGCAGATACAACTCCATCATTTGAGTATGCAAAAGCATCCGTGTCTGTACCTGTTGAACGGGAAGATGCTTGTCTTTGGAAAGGAATATTATTTTTTTGTGCCGTTGCTATCAATAATTTATTCAAATTAACTTGAACCGCAGGTGCATAGGATATTACTGGACCTTTACCACAAGCTAAGTCTCCCTGTGTAATTTTGTTAATCATTGGCGTTGTGGTATCATGCGTTACATCTGTAATAATTGCAACATCAGGTTTAATTCTATTGGCAATCATTTCTGCACCACGTAAGCCAATTTCCTCTTGTACTGCGTTAACAATGTACAGTCCAAAATCTAATTTCTGCTTGTTTTCATGTAATAAACGGGCAACTTCTGCAATCATAAATCCGCCAACTCTGTTATCTAAAGCTCTACCAACATAATATCTGTCGTTTAAAACCATAAATTTATCTTCGTAAGTAATTACGCAACCTACATGTATGCCTAATTTCTCAACTTCTTCTTTGCTGGTACAGCCACAATCTAAAAAGATATTTTTTAAAGCTGGAGCTTCTTCTTTTTCGCCTGCGCCTCTGGTATGTATTGCTGGCCAGCCAAAAACTGCGGTAACAGGGCCATTATCTGTATGTATAATTACGCGTTTTGAAGGCGCAATTTGATGATCAGAACCACCATTTCTAATCACATAAATTAATCCATCGCTGGTGATGTAATTTACAAACCAAGAAATTTCATCGGCATGAGCCTCAATAACAACTTTATACTTAGCTTTTGGATTTATTACCGCTACTGCTGTTCCGTAATTATCAACAAAAGTTTCATCAGTATATGGCTTAATATATTCTAACCAAAGTTTTTGTCCTTCCCACTCAAAACCGGTAGGAGAAGCATTATTGATGTATTTTTCTAAAAATGATAACGATTTTTTATTAACTACTGCTACGTGTTTATTTTCTTTAGTATCCTCTTTTTTCTTAGCCATTTTTATTTTATTGTATGATTTTAAACAAATATAAAAAACCTAATGTAAGCCAAAGCTTTTTTTGGATATAATAAGATTTAGATGATAATTGGAGATTTTAATATAAAACAGTATTTATATTTATTAGCTTTTTGTGAATTTGCTATAAAAATCCCACAGTACAATACCAGTACTAATTACAATATTAAAAGAATGTTTTGTTCCAAATTGTGGGATTTCTAAACAGGTATCTATATGTTGCATCACTTCTTCGCTAACGCCATTTACTTCGTTACCAAAAAAGAAAGCATATTTTTTTTGTTTATCAGGATTAAAATCTAATAAACTGACACTGTTTTCTGCTTGCTCTATTGCCACAATTTGATAGTTGTTAGTTTGTAAATCTTTTACTGCATCAATTGAATTTTCAAAATATTTCCATTTGATAGATTGGGTTGCTCCTAAAGCAGTTTTTTCAATCTCACGATGTGGAGGTTGAGCGGTTATACCACAAAGGTAAATCTCTTCTACTGCAAAACCATCAGAGGTTCTAAACGCCGAACCAACATTGTGTAAACTTCTAACGTTATCTAAAACTACAATTACCGGAAGTTTTACTACACTTTTAAATTCTTCTACACTTGGGCGGTTTAGTTCTTCAAGCTTCAGTTTTCTCATGCGGCAAATATAGTAGCATTATTGATTTTTTGAGTTTAGTATTTCGAAGTTTTAATAACCACAAAGGGAACAAAGATTTACACAAAGTTCACAAATATTAAGGGTATTATACATTTTCACAGATTACTTATACAGAGCCTATTAAATAGTTTCACAAATAATTAACATAATATCTTGTCATATAAGATTTTAGTACTTGACTTTTTGTATTTAGTCTCTGTATAATCTGCGAAAATCAGCGAAATCTGCGGGAGAGTTTGTTTAACCACAAAGCACTCAGAGGTCACAGAGCTGGAAGAAAAGTTTTAACTCATTATTTATCTATTCACTCATTCAAAATTCTATCCTTCTAAATTCATCAACTCACCCTCAAATAAAGCTCTTTCTCTCATTCAACATTCTTTCCTTCAATCATTCTTTCCTTCAATCATTCAGTATTAAATTAAAAATAAAGATATTTGCAACAATGATAGATGTAAACAACAAAGCTCAATTATTAGAGCGTTTAAATATTAGCCAGTTAAACCCAATGCAATATGCTGCGGATAGAGCAATACATTCTGGTAAAGATGTAATGGTGCTTTCTGCAACTGGTTCTGGAAAAACCTTGGCTTTCTTTCTGCCTTTAGTTTATCAATTACAGGCAGATTTAAAACAAGTGCAATTAATGGTAATTGTGCCTTCAAGAGAATTGGCTTTACAAATTGAGCAAGTTTTTAGGTCTTTACAATCTGGGTTTAAAGTAAGTTGTATTTACGGCGGGCATTCTACCAGAACAGAGGCGCAAAGTTTGGCAGAAACACCCACGGTAATTATTGGTACGCCCGGAAAAATAAGTTATCACATACGTAATGAAAACATTGACCCAACAGAAGTTAAGTTTTTGGTTTTAGATGAGTTTGATAAATCCTTAGAAATGGGTTTTCAGGTAGAAATGGAATCGATAATTGAAGGTTTAACGGGTTTAAAACAAAAGATTTTAACATCGGCTACCAAAATGGATGAGTTACCAAACTTTGCCCGAATAGATAATTTAGCAGTTGTTGACTTTTTAGCAGACACCACAAATACACCAGAGTTAACCTTAAAAGTTTTACATAGCCCATCAAAAGATAAATTAAAACTACTGATGCAAGTAGTTGCCGACCATCCAACAGGACCAACTTTAATTTTCTGTAACCACCGTGAGGCTGCAGATAGAGTAAGTGATTTATTGTGGGATAAGGGAATGTCTAACGGAATATATCATGGTGGTATGGATCAACCCGACAGAGAAAAAGCATTGGTTAAATTTAGAAATGGCACACATGCTATTTTAGTTACTACCGATTTAGCATCAAGAGGTTTAGATATTCCAGATGTTCAACAGGTAATTCATTACCAAATTCCTTTTACAGAAGAATCTTTTACACACCGCAACGGACGTACCGCCCGTATGAAAGCCACAGGTAAAGCTTATTTGCTTTTAGCCGATGAAGAATATAAACCAGGCTATATTACCGAAGAAGTTGAGGAGGTTGAAGTAAAAGATTATTTAAAAATGTTTGACCCAAGTGCTTGGGCTACACTTTATATTGCTGCTGGAAAAAAAGACAAAGTCAATAAAATTGATGTGGTTGGTTTGTTATACAAAAAAGCAAATCTGCAAAAAGAAGATATTGGTTTAATTGAGGTTTTTGACCACATGAGTTATGTAGCTATTAATAGAAAGCTGATACAAAAAGTAGTTCAAATACTTAAAACAGAAAAAATTAAAGGAAGAAAATATAAAATTGGTGTTGATGAATAGTTATATAACGGCCAAAAGCTAAATGCGAAAAGCTTAAAGCTAAAAATCTGATTATATGAATACTATTTGATTTTTTTTGTAATTATTTATCCAACAGTATATAATTTAGCTTAGTGGTTTAAACAAAAAGAGCTTGTGAAAACTTTAATTTTACAAGCTCTTTTTGTTCTACAAGATTTTTTTACTCTACCCTAAAAACAATTGGCATTACATAACTAACCCTTACTGCCCTACCATTTTGAATACCTGGTTTCCAAAATGGAGATTTTTTAATTACCCTCATTGCTTCTTCATCACAACCACCACCAATACCTCTTAAAACTTTTAAATCGGTAATTTCGCCGTTTCTTTCCACTACAAAAGAGACCAATACTTTACCCGTAATATTATTATCTCTTGCTTCAGCAGGGTAACGTAAATTCTTATTTAAAAATTTTGCCCAAGCTGCCATTCCTCCAGGAAACTCTGGCATCACTTCTAACAAACCTACATTATAAATAGTTTCTCCTTCACCTGCATTGCCTTCTAAACCGTTTCCACCATTAGTATTTGCAGTTGTATTCCCCATGTTGCTATCCGTATTTTCTCCTGCGGTATTGTTCACACCAATTACGCTATTATCAATTTGTTTAATCGTTGGTAATTCATTATTAATCAATGGATTGTTACTAGGCTTTATAATGCCATGTATTTTTACTTCCTGCAAATTTTCCGCTGGTTTACTCATAGGAGGCGTCTTCTTATTGTTTGCCGTTTTAGGTTCTATTTTTGGTGTGATGACATCAATAGGATCAACCTTAACAACATCAGGTTGTGCTGGAGGCACATCATAAACAACCGCATCTTGGGCGTTTAAATTGCTAAATAAAACAGAGCCAAGAATAACTCCGCTAAATAAAAATCCAGAAATAATTAAAGCTTTAAATAAGTAGTTTCCAGATTCTTTTCTTAGAACATAAGCACCGTAAAGTTGGTTTCTGTTTTCGAATACTAGATTAAGCCACTCAACCTTGTTAACATCAGTTTTTGAAAATAGCATAATGGTAGGGTTTAAATTTATTCTATAACGATAAAATTATTTACCTATTATATGTTTGGCAACAAAATTATTACAATACTTTCTTTTTAAAAAAATCAAAAAAAAAGCTGCCTCAAATAAATGAGACAGCTTTTTATAAAATTGTGTTTTATTAATTAAAGATATATCTAAAACCGAATTGCATACTATAAGTAGAATTGAAACTTACGTTATCTCTTACTAATTGAGTAACTGGTGTAGGACCATCAAATTGCAAACGGAAAGTTGGCTGATTAGTACCCCCTGGAGTTTGCGTACTTGTTGGTACCAAAATTTGATTTCTTACCTGCTGCTTACGAACTCCCCAATTTTTATTGATAAAGTTACCAAAGTTATTCACTGTCCAATTAAATTGTAAAGTATTACGCTTATTACCAATATTGGTAAATAAATCTTGTGTAAAATTAAAATCAACAGAATTGACCCAAGGTAATAAACCACCATTACGCTCAGCAAATTTACCTCTTCTTGAATTTAAATAATTATCTTGTTCTAAATATCTAAAGAAAATATCTGCCTGTGCTGCCGCTGTGTAATTAATACCACCAGCTGTAAACGGAGTAAAAGTAATGTCACTTCTGTTCAATGGCACATAAATTAAATCATTATTAGCACCATCTTGGTTAAAATCAGCAGAGTAAGTATAAGAAACTCTACCTTGGCTAGAACCTTCATAAAACATGGTAAAACTAGTACCCAAGTGTTTTAAAAATTCTTTTCTGTATGAAACAGTAGCAAATAAACGATCTGGAACAAACCCATTAAATCCTAATTCAGGGTCATTTGAACCATTTACAGTTGCGTTACCAGTCCATGTTCCTGCAAATTGGTCGCCACCGCCATCAAAATAATTTTTTCCTTCTTGTCTAACATATGCAACAGAAGCAGAAAAACCTTTTTCGAACTGCTTTTGAAGTTGGAAACTTAATGAATAATTGTAACCACCTGATTTATTGTAACCGACATAAGTATTTAGTAAACTCGTACCAGCAGCTGTAACCACATTGTTACCATTAACTCTTTGAAGTTTATTGATGTATCTAGCTGGAATAGAAGAAGGATAAATTGGTCTGTTACCTCCATAAACCGTACCACCTAAACCACCTGGCGCATTTGCAGGGTAAGTGTAATTTAAGGGAGCTGATGCTGCATCATTCAAATTTGCGTTTCTAGACAATACCTGGTTAATATCATAGTTGTAAATACCTTCAATTGTTGCAACAATACCCCAAGGTAATTTCTTGTCAATAGCTAAATTTCCTTTAAAAGCTTGAGGAGCTTTAAGATTTGGATCTAAGAAGTTTAATGTATTAGGAATAGTAACCCCAGCAGTTGGTTGTACAGCTGGTAAATAAGCTCTTGGATCAGGATTAAAAGGAGTATTAGGTATAGTATTTTGTCCAGGTGTCGGCTGTCTTACATCAGTAAATTGTAATAAACCTGAATCACCTGCTTGTGAAACTATCCAAACATTAGGTATACCTCCTGAAAATACACCTGCACTACCTCTTAGTTGTAAGCTTCTATCCCCTTTAACATCATAGTTAAAACCGATTCTTGGTGATATCAAAAATGCTGTTGTTGGCAAAACTCCTGTATCTAGTTTTTCACCATTAGCAAAGGTCAAAGGAGAAATCAAAGGATGAGATAATAAATCTTGTTTGTAAGAGTAAATATCGCCTCTTAAGCCAAAGCTTAAATTTAACTTATCATTTACATTAAAATCGTCTTGGAAATAAATTCCTAGTTGAGAATCTTTAAAAGTTGGGAATGCTTGCGCATAACCTGGGGTTAAAGAATAGGTTTGGGCAAAAGACCTTGCGTTTCCTCCGTTTACAAAATCATCCCATGAATTGAATACATAATAACCCGTTCCAAATCTCTGGAAACCATTTTTTGTAGTTGAAGTTTCAAATTCAAAACCAGCCAATAAATTATGTTTACCAAAAGTAGCTTGAACATAATCAATTACATTAATTGACTCTACGTCTCTTAAGTTACCAAATGTAAATGGCTCGTATCCAAAAGTAGTAAAAGGTTGTCCATCTTCTAAAATATCCACTAATGGAAACTCTGAACTCTCAGATGTTCTAGGCTCATTTTGATTAGTGTAGGAAGCTCTAAAAGTGTTATTAAATTTACCACCAATTGTACTATTTAATTCAGTTACTAAAGAATAATAATTGTTGTTAGTAAAATAATTTGAATTTTGGAAATGTAAAGCAGTATTACCAGTTCTACTACCACCGGCAGGACCATAAACTGGATTTTGAGCTGAATTATTTAAAGGACTAAAAGATCCACTTAAAAATGAAGGGTTTTTACTTTCTAATTGAGAATAACGAATATTAAATCTGTTGTTTTTATTGATATTCCAGTCAATTTTAGCAACAATATTTAAACGTTCAGAAGCGAAGCCATAACCTTCAAAAGCACCTGTTTCATATCCATAAGTATCTCTTAAATAATTACTAATTTCTGTTAATCTAGCGGCTGTAGGTCTTCTCGCATTTGGAGTGCCAGGCCAAGGTTGATTAGGCGTTTGTGCGAATGCATTTTGTCCCGGACGAGCTTGTTTATCAGACTCAACACTACCAAAGAAAAACAATTTGTTTTTAATGATTGGTCCGCCAATTCTAGCGCCATAAATCTTTACGTCATTTGGATTTGGTGTTAATCTATCATAATTTTTTACTTGCGTACCTACATTATCTTGGTTTCTAAAATAAGTATAAGCAGAACCAGAAAATTCATTTGTACCAGAACGTGTAGTTAAGTTAACAGCACCACCGATAAATCCAGATTGTCTAACATCAACTGGTGCAACGTTAACAGAAATTTCACCCAAAGCATCTAATGGAATTGGAGTTGCTTGCCCACCAGGCAAGTTATCACCAATTCCAAAACTATTATTAAAATTAGCACCATCTACAGTGATATTATTCTGACGGTAATTACCACCACCAATAGAACTTCCTTGAGCTTGTGGAGTAACTCTGGTAATATCATTGATACTACGCGAGATTGTAGGTAAAGTGTTAATTTCTCTTGTACCAATATTGGTTACTGCTCCGGTTCTACTAGAACTTAATAAACCATTTCCAGTAACTACAACTTCACCTAATTCTGTGGTTGCATCACCTAGATTTACGTTGTAAACAAAGTTTTCACCTAATTTCAGATTTAAACCTGAAACTTTTTTAGGGTTTAAACCCAGAAAGGTAACGTTTACAGAATAAGGCCCACCTGCTCTCATGTTTAATAGGTTAAACCTTCCCTCTGCATTAGATTGCGTAGCATACACAGAACCGGTTGGTGTGTGTATCGCTTTAATAGTAGCTCCAGGCAACGATTCACCTTTAGAGTCTTTTACAATACCAGACATACTACTCGTAGTAATTTGTCCAATTGCAGCGCTAACCATTATGGTCATCATTGCAATTAATGTCAATAATTTTGTTTGTAGTTTTCTTTTCATGTGTTAGTTTTTTAACGCCACAAATGTCCTCACAATCCTTTAGCTTTTGATGAACATAAGGTTAAATAACTGTAACTATTACGTTACGAAATATACTTTTACAATATTCGTAATTTCTATAGTTTGGTGAGTATTATGTAATATAAGGTATTCAGGTTTTTTTAAAATCTTAATTTCATTAGATTTGCAGCACAAATACAAACAACAACTCAATTTTTAGATATGAATTATGATTTAATAGTTATTGGCAGCGGACCAGGTGGTTATGTTGCTGCAATTAGAGCTGCTCAACTTGGTTTAAAAACTGCTATCGTAGAAAAAGAATCTTTAGGTGGTGTATGTTTAAACTGGGGTTGTATTCCTACAAAAGCATTATTAAAAAGTGCGCAGGTATTTGAATACATTAACCATGCTGCCGACTATGGAATTAATGTAAGTGAAGCTTCCGCAGATTTTGACGCTGTTGTTAAGAGAAGTAGAGGTGTTGCAGACGGAATGAGTAAAGGCATTCAGTTTTTAATGAAAAAAAACAAAATTGATGTTATTAACGGTTTCGGAAAAATTAAAACTGGCGGTAAAGTAGAGGTTAAAGCTGCTGATGGTACAGTAAAAGAATATACTGCTAAGAATACAATTTTAGCAACTGGCGGCCGCTCAAGAGAATTACCTCATATTAAACAAGATGGTAAAAAAGTAATTGGCTACCGCGAAGCAATGACTTTACCAAAGCAACCAAAAACTATGATAGTAATGGGTTCTGGTGCTATTGGGGTTGAGTTTGCCTATTTTTATGCCACAATGGGAACAAAAGTTACCATTGTAGAGTTTATGGATAATATTGTACCTGTAGAAGACGAAGATGTTTCTAAACAATTAAACCGTTCTTTCAAAAAAATTGGTATTGATATATTAACCAAATCTTCTGTAGAAAAAATTGATAGCAGCGGCGATGTTTGTAAAGTAACTGTTAAAACAGAAGCTGGCGAAAAAGTTTTAGAAGCTGAAGTGGTTTTATCTGCAGTTGGCTATACGCCAAACTTAGAAGGTATTGGTTTAGAAGATGTAGGTGTAAAAGTTGATAAAGGCCGTGTTGTTACTGATGAGTTTTACAAAACCAATATAGCTGGCGTTTATGCAATTGGTGATATTGTTGGCGGGCAAGCTTTAGCTCACGTAGCTTCTGCGGAAGGTATTATCTGTGTGGAAAAAATTGCTGGTCACCACCCAGAGCCATTAAATTATGGTAACATCCCTGGTTGTACTTATTGCTCTCCAGAAATTGCTTCTGTTGGTTTAACAGAGAAAAAAGCTAAAGAAGCAGGTTACGAAATTAAAGTTGGTAAATTTCCTTTTTCTGCATCGGGTAAAGCAAGTGCTTCTGGTGCAAAAGATGGTTTTGTAAAATTAGTTTTTGATGCTAAATACGGAGAACTTTTAGGTGCACACATGATAGGTAATAACGTTACAGAAATGATTGCCGAATTGGTAGTTGCTCGTAAATTAGAAACTACTGGTATGGAATTAATTAAAGCAGTACACCCTCACCCAACTATGAGCGAAGCAATTATGGAAGCTGCCGCTGATGCCTATGGAGAGGTGATTCATTTGTAGTGAATGGTGAATGGTGAATAATAATATGTAGTTTTATTATAGTCAAACTAAGCTTAATAGAACTACATATTATGTTAAATTTATCTCATAAAAAATTAGAAGTATTTAAAGAAAGTAAATTACTCTGTAAAGAAATTTATCTCATTTGCAAACTCCTACCAGCCGAAGAAAAGTATAATTTAAGTCAGCAACTAAAACGGGCGGCTATATCAGTTTGTTCCAATTTAGCAGAAGGATCTTCCAGAAAATCTTTAGTAGAAAGGAAACGATATTATGAAATGAGCAGAGGCTCAATAGTTGAAATTGACACACAAATTGAACTTGCCATTCTTTTAAAGTTCATCACTGAACCTGATATTCTACAACTTACATCTCATGTTATATCAACATTTAAAATGCTCACAGGCATGATTAATAAAGAGTGATTTCCATAATTATCACATTCACTAATATCCAATTTGTAAATCATTCACTATTCACAACTAACTATTCTCAACTAGCCACTCCATTAATCATTTACTATTCACTACTAACTATTCTCAACTATGAACATATATAAGATAGAAACCGGTTTTTTTAAATTAGATGGTGGTGCCATGTTTGGTGTTGTGCCTAAAGTAATTTGGCAGAAAACTAATCCATCAGATGAAAACAATTTGTGTACTTGGGCAATGCGTTGCTTGTTAATTGAAGATGACGATAGGTTAATTTTAGTTGACACAGGCATCGGCGACAAGCAAGATGAGAAATTTTTTAAACATTATTTTTTGCATGGCGATGATAGTTTAGAGAAATCGCTTGCTAGTTTGGGTTTTAATAAAGATGATATTACAGATGTGTTTTTAACGCATTTACATTTTGACCATGTAGGCGGAGCTGTAGATAGAGAAAATGGCGAATTAAAAACCGCCTTCAAAAATGCAACCTATTGGAGTAATAAACAACATTGGGATTGGGCTGTAAACCCAAACCAAAGAGAAAAAGCATCCTTTTTAAAAGAAAACATCTTACCCATACAAGAAAGCGGGCAATTAAAATTTATTGATGCTGTAGATGGTATTCAATTTACTTCAAATATAAAAGTAAGATTTGCATACGGTCATACAGATGCGATGATGCTCCCACAAATTAACTATAAAGGAAAAACTTTGCTGTACATGGCAGATTTATTACCATCCGTTGGACATATTCCCCTACCCTATGTCATGTCTTATGACATGTTTCCGTTAAAAACTTTGGACGAAAAAGCTGCCTTTTTAAAAGAAGCTCAAGAAAATAATTACATATTAATTTTAGAACATGACCCTGTTAATGAGTGCTGTACAATGCAAGATACAGAAAGGGGAATAAAGTTAGATAGGAGATTAAAAATCACTGACATTTGATTCTAATTGAGAAACATTGCATTATTTTGATATTTAAAAACTCGTTTGGCTGAAAAATTGATTTGAAAAAATTAAAAAATTCATGTCATCCTTAAAACTAAGCGCCCTATGTGCATTATTATTCAGCCTTACTATTGGTTGTAATAATTTAGAATTTAGCCCAAATCAAAGTTTCGACAGAAACAGTCCGATAGATTTGAATGCTAAAAACATAGCCAAACTCAACAATAATATTAACAATACTGATGACACTGTTAGGTTTATTTTAACTGGTGATACCCAAAGATCTTATGATCAAGCCAGGGCTATGATTGCTGTTGTTAATAAAAATTATCCGAAATTAAATTTTGTTCTTTTAAATGGAGATATTTCAGACTTCGGACTTTTACAGGAAATGGAATGGGTAACCAAAATTTATGAAGACCTAAAAGCACCTTACATCACTGTTATTGGCAACCATGATTTGGTAGCAAATGGATTAAACACCTATAAACGTATGTTTGGTCCGTTAAATTTCAGCTTTATTTTTAAAAAGGTAAAGTTTATTCTTCATGATAACAATGGAAGAGAATATAATTTTAACGGAAAAATCCCTGATTTAGACTGGATTTCAAAAGAAATACAAACTGATAATAGTGTGAACGCTATTGTTGCAGTAGGGCATATACCACCAACTTCTACAGATTATGATGCTAAATTAAAAGACGGTTACGAAACTTTATTAAACAGCAATTCAAAAGTGGTAGCATCTTTTCATGCACACGAAAACACAAATAAAATACACTTTGCAGACTCGGGCCCAGTACCATTTATTACCTCAAATGCAGTTACTAACAGAGAATTTTTATATGTAGAAATAGCTAACGGCAAACTATTAAAATATGACCCAATATCTTACTAAAACAATAACTGCCTTATTATTTTTTGGCCTTAAATATAGTTATGCCCAAACTGCAGATACAGTTAAGCATAAATGGTTTATACCTACAAGTGCAGTTTTACAACATGCTGGCAGTATAGGTTATTTTAGTACTGGCATTGGCTATAAACTTAATAAAAGAGGTAAAAGCACCTTAGATTTACTTTACGGATTTGTACCAGCAAAATTTGGAGGAG
Organism: Pedobacter alpinus; assembly: GCF_042684645.1. Classification (NCBI taxonomy): domain Bacteria; kingdom Pseudomonadati; phylum Bacteroidota; class Sphingobacteriia; order Sphingobacteriales; family Sphingobacteriaceae; genus Pedobacter; species Pedobacter alpinus. The sequence continues at coordinate 23,569 of NZ_JBHULV010000052.1, read as the reverse complement.
ATTTAAGTTTAATTACTGCCAAATTTGCATGGAGACCTTTCAAAATAAATGTGAAGGATTGGGCTCAAATTTACCCTGTAAATCCTGGTGTATTTTTGAGCTACCATGCTGGTGGAGATTTTGATACTAAATGGGATGATGACAATTATCCAGACGGTTATTATTGGTGGTCAACTGCTTTAAGGCCACATATATCTATAAGTACGGAGCTAAAATTAGATGCAAAAAAACTAGTGCCTAATTTACGAATAAAATATATTAGCCTTTACAGTGAGTTTAACACAAATGAATTATACGGGATAAGTTATTTTCTAAATCCGAGAGATTTAAACATAACAGGTATTTTTAAATTAGGTATTGGAACTAGGGTAACGTTCTAAATAATTATGGTGGATAAAAGTTTTAAAAACCCTTAAACTATTAAATTACTTAAGCTGTAAAACAAGCCTGACATTTTGTAATGGCTTGATTTTTGTGGAATGACAGCAGAATTGTTGTACAAAAATAAAATCAAATAATCCCAACATTTTCTTACAATTTACGTTAAATGATGTAAAGTTTCTTAACTTTGCAGACTTTTAGTTTATAGAATAGCGCAATAAATAAAATAAATGAGACAACTCAAGATTACTCAATCTATTACCAACCGTGAATCACAATCATTAGATAAATACCTTCACGAAATTGGTAAAGTTGATTTAATTACTGCCGAAGAGGAAGTTATCCTGGCACAAAAAATCAGAGAAGGTGATCAAGCCGCTCTAGAACGTTTAACAAAAACAAATTTACGTTTCGTTGTTTCCGTAGCAAAACAATATCAAAACCAAGGCCTTACCTTAGGAGATTTAATTAACGAAGGTAATTTAGGCTTAATAAAAGCCGCAAAAAGATTTGATGAGACCAAAGGTTTCAAATTTATTTCTTACGCTGTTTGGTGGATTCGCCAATCAATTTTACAAGCTATTGCAGAGCAATCTCGTATTGTACGTTTACCGTTAAACCAAGTAGGTTCTTTAAGTAAAATTAGTAAAGCATTCTCTAGGTTAGAGCAAGAATTTGAAAGAGAACCATCTCCTGAAGAATTGGCAGATACTCTAGAAACAACTGTTGAAAAAATATCAGATACTCTAAGTAACTCCGGTCGCCATGTTTCTATGGATGCTCCGTTTGTGCAAGGAGAAGAAAATACATTGTTAGATGTATTGGAAAACGACAATCCAGATACTGACAGTAATTTAATTGACGAATCTTTATCTGAAGAGATTAAACGCTCTTTATCTACACTTACAGAAAGAGAAAGAGAAATTATAGTGCTTTTCTTCGGCTTAAGCACCAACCATCCTTTATCTTTAGAAGAAATTGGAGAGAAGTTTAATTTAACTCGTGAACGTGTTAGGCAAATTAAAGACAAAGCTTTACAAAGACTTCGTCATACTTCAAGAAGTAAAATATTAAAATCTTATCTAGGATAAGAAAAAAACCCCATACAGTTTTACAAAAAAAGCAAATTGAAATCCAATTTGCTTTTTTTGTTTTGGTCTATAATGAAATTTGCTAATCTAGTTTTACAAGTTTAGAAACTTTCCCTTTACTCCCTGCCAATAACACTAATTTACCCTTTTCAGCTTTTTGGCAAACGTCAAAACTTTGGTTATCAATCTTAAGCCAGTTAAGGCCACTATCAAAAGAAATATCTGTACCAGAAGTGCCTGTTGCTAATAATTTATTATCCCCGAAATAAGCAACGCAAGATTTGTAACCAGAAGGAGCTGATTTTGATTTTCTCCAATCATCCTCGTTATTCAATCTAAAAGCAAAGTTTCCATCAGATTGTTTATCCTGTAAATAATCGCCACCAATGGCAAACACATTTTGTTTACTTATAGCTAAAGAAAAACAACCAGTTGAAGCTTTACCTTGAATTAGAGGTAATTGCTCTTTAACCCAGCTTATACCTTTATTTTGCGAAGTGTATAAGTTTGTTACCTTACCACCTGTAGCAATGTAAATTTTGTTTTTAAAAGATCTGATGCTTGTGCCTGATGCGGCAAATGCAGCTTCACCTTTCTGTAACATTATAGCGGCTTTCTCAGATATATTCTCCCAAGTTTCGCCCCCATTCTTTGTTGCTAATAATTGCATAAAACCATCAATCGGGTCCCCAAAAATAAATCCCTCTTTTTTATTTAGAAATTCCATTCCATCTAAAAATATTACCGGAGATGTGTTTTCATATACTTTTTTCCAGTTTTCGCCACCATCTGTGGTTTTTAAAATATACGCAGGAGAACCGGCGCTAACTATTATCACAACTTTAGCAGAAAACGCTTCAATATCTCTAAAATCTATTTTTTCATATCCTTTAACCTGCATCCAAATAAAAGTGTTACCATCAATGGTTTTAGCAACCCAACCGTTACTTCCGCTAAGCCAAGCAACTTTATTATTCAAAACAGACATTCCTCTAATGCTTGTATTTTTACCGCTATCTAATGAAACCGTTTTAAAAGATTGAGCCCCGGCTTTTAAAGAAAAAACCAGGGCTACATTTATTAAAAAAAATTTAAAAATGTTATTCATTTATTTAACCCGAGTCCAAGTATCAGTTCTGCCAATTAATGAGATTCCAACATACCCTCTTACGTTTAGTTTGTCATTTCCACTCATGGTAATTTTACAACTGTAAGTTTTTCCCGACTTAGGATCGTAAATTGTTCCTTCTTCCCAAGTTTTATCACTGTAAGAAAAATTTTTCAAAAACTCCAGACCTAAAATGGGTCTTGTTCTTAAACTTGTTTCAGAATTATTTACATCAGTTTTTGGTTTGCCAGCTTGAGTATTTGGACTTTTAAGCCAAGCCAACTTCCCATAATATTTATTGCCTTTTTTGTAAATCTGAATATGAGCTTCGCCTTCACTGTTTGTCCATTTTCCAATAACGGCATCAGCAGATTGTGCAAAAACTCCTAAACTTGCAAACACTATTGCAATAAAAAATATGGTCTTTTTCATGTTTTATGTTTTTTTGGAAACAATTAATAATGTAATTTATTATTTAATTACCAAGTACTATAAATATTAGCCTAAATTTTACAATTACTCTTAAAATTCAAATGATTTATAGAGAAAATTCAAAGACCTCAATTTTTAAATTTGTATGTTAATCCCATTCCTTGATAATTAAAACCCATTACCGGCGAAACAGATATATTAGTTTGGTTAGTTTTTTTATGCAGTTGTGGAATTAATATACCACAAGCTGCACCAACTCCATATCCCAACAAATTATCAGTTAAAAAATGCTTCCCAGCTCTTAATCTTTGGTAGCCCACTAAAGCCGGCACTGCTGCTGCTGCTGCCCATACATAAGGTTTTAATTTAGAATCAGGATTAAAATCACTAAACACCTTAGCTGCAAAAAATGTAGCAGCCGCTGTTGCTGTAGTATGTCCTGCAAAAAATGAACGTTGTTCGTCTTTATCTAATCTATCTTCTGGTAGTAACGATGTATTATAAACTAACGGGCGACTGCGTTGTACCAAACCGGCAGTAATGGTAAAAGACGCTGCCGCTGCCGACATTGTTTCTAAAAATAAAACGGTAATTTGGCCGTAATGCGATCTTTGATTTTTATCTATTAAAGCCACAATTGGTGCAACTGCAAATGACCCGTAAAATGGAATGTAACTATCTTTATCTGCCTTGTCTCTAAAGTTTCCAGCTGCAAATCTATCCACAAAAAAAACGTCCTCCTTTGATTTGCCTGCAAGTTCTGTAGGTGTTAAATCACTCTTGTTCTTCACAAACGTAAAACCCAAGTAAGTTAAACCCAAGCCAGCTGCAACTGCAGGACCATCATATTTAAAACTTGTTTCGTAAGGGGATGTTGATTGGGAAAATGATTGATTATTGACCATTAAAAAGGTCATAAATAAAACTAAAGAGTATTTTTTTAACATAATTTATAAAATAAATTGAATAATAAGGTTTTGTGTTTATTCCTGAGCTGTTTATTCAAATATTTTGCCAATTTAATATATCAATCTCCTAAGTAAGGTTTCTGTCTCTAAACCAAACTTCGTCTGGCTGTGCTACAAAAGAATTTATAGTTTCTATTAATTTTATTGGGGATGATTCATTAATGACCAATTCGCGGTTTATGGGTTTTAAAAAACGTTGCTCTACCATTACATCCATTTGTTTAAAGAGAAAATCGTAAAATCCATTAAAGTTTAAAACAGCAATTGCCTTTTGGTGCAAGCCTAATTGTAACCAAGTTAAAACCTCAAAAAATTCTTCTAATGTTCCAAATCCACCAGGTAATATTAAAAAGGCATCGGCTAAATCGGCCATTTTTTGCTTACGCTGGTGCATGTTTTCAGTCACAATCATCTCTATTAAACCTTTATGTCCAACTTCTTTATCCATCAAAAACTGAGGGATAACACCAATTGCTTCTCCGCCGTTTTGTAAAACTGCATCAGCAATTAAGCCCATAACACCTACACTTCCGCCACCAAAAATTAATTTAATTTGGTTTTCTGCCATTATAGCAGCTAATTCTTCTATTACTGATTTTAATTCTGCATCCCCATTAAAATTAGAACCACAGTAAACACATATTGATTTTATCATCCCTTTTATTTTAAAATACGTGTGCTGTTATAAAGGTTATGCCAATCTTGTCTATCTAATTCAATATCAAAAGCAGCAACAATGTTTTTAATTCTGCTTTTATTTCTGGTGCCAATTAAAGGAAGTGCACCCAATTTCAAAAGCCAGGCAACCGCAATTGATTCTAAATTTGTGTTATATTTTTGAGCTAAAACATCCAATTTCTCACGGATTACTACTTCAGATAAATCCATACCTACTGCAATTCTGCCTTCGGCTAAAGGCGCCAACGCAAAAGGGCGCATGTATTTCTGTTTCATATAATCTATCTGTCCGTTCTCCAAAGCACTGGTGTTTAATAAGTTTAACTCCACATGATTAGTAACAACAGGCAGTTTAAGATATGATGATAAGAGCTGATGCTGAAAAACATTGAAGTTGCTTAAGCCAACGGTTTTAATTTTTCCTTCCTGCTTCAACTTTAAAAGTTCTGCAGCTGTTTCTTCTAAATCTGTAGTGGGGTCTAAGTTGTTTAATAAAAATACATCTACATAATCTGTTTTAAGATTTATTAGCGACTGGTGCAAACTTGTTCTGATATGTTGCGCAGAGCAATCTAAATAACGTGTTTTTATATTTGGCCTAGATGGATGAGGCTCACACAAACCGGCTTTTGTAAATAAAACAATATCCTCACGCTTTACAGCACTGTTTTTTAGAACCTTACCAAATTCTTCCTCACACTTATAATTTCCATAAATATCGGCATGGTCAAAAGTGTTGATTCCTAAATCAACACAGAAGTTAAAAATTTCTTCCATTTTTTGTGGAAGGTCATTTTCTAAATCATTCCATCTGTAAAAGCCATAAACGGCTGGCGAAACTTTTGGACCTGCATCACTTAAATAAATAGGCTTCATATTGTTTGTTTTTAATATAATAATTGATGGTGATAAATTTAACGCTTTAATTGATAAAATTAATTTGTAACCTGTCAAAACTCAATTTTATTTACAAAAATTGATAAACAGAAATCCACAAAACCCGAATGCTTGAAATTAACACTATAATACCAACGCCAATAAACATCTTTTTTACGGGTAGCTTCCCAGCTAACATTGCGGCAATTGGTGCGGCTAATAATCCTCCGATAATTAATCCTAAAATAGTGCTTACATGACTTACACCTAGGATCACAAAAAAAGTGATTGCACTTGCCATGGTCACAAAAAACTCAGTTATACTTACCGAACCAATTACATATTTAGGTGTTTTTCCTTTAGAAATTAGGGTACTGGTAACAATAGGACCCCAACCGCCACCACCAAAAGAATCTAAAAAGCCACCGAAACCAGCAAGCCAGTCTGCTCTTTTTATTTTTTTAGGTTTTACGTCTTTTTTGAAAGCATGATATAAAATACGGATGCCCAATATGAGCGTATAAACTGAAATTATGAGCTTTATGTAACCGCCGAAACTCTCACCTGCCTATCCTAATAAAATAGCGCCGCCAAATGCACCCAAAACACCGGGGATTAAAAGTGTTTTAAACAACTTTTTATTTACGTTTCCAAACTTATAATGGCTAAAACCAGAAGCACCACTAGAAAACATTTCGGCAGTGTGGATACTACCTGATATTACCGCCGGACTTAATCCGCCAGAAAGCAATAATGTGGTAGAAATAACGCCATAACCCATGCCTAATGCGCCATCAACTAATTGCGCAAAAAAACCAACTGCAAGCATAAACAAAAACGCATTATCAATGTGCTGTTCAAATAACGCTTCCAGTTCTTCAAAAGAGTAGTATTTAATTACTGTAGCAACTACTATTGCAACTCCCATAATCACTAAACTTATAGTTGCAATTTTTCTCCATCTGCTTTCAGAATCGCTTGAGTTTTCTTGTGAATTGTTTGTGTAATCTTCCATATTTAGTTTTTAAAATCTCCACCAGTCTTCAAATTACCGGTGAAATGAATCTTCTATTTATTTTTCTTACGCTAAAGATTTTAACGGTGTTCTTATTTTGGCACTTCGACTCCGCTACCGTTTACGTTTTGAGTAATTAACTATTAATTAGACAATTAAAAATAGAGCCGTTTGGTCCTGCTGATTTCTTCGATATGCTCAGCATAAACTCAGTCGAAGCATAAAATCCATCACTCCCCATTTGACTCCGCTCAGGGTGGCATCCTCTTATGGAGGTAATAAAGCGTTTTAAAGCGCTCGTTTACTAACTTCTTTCTAATTCAGCAAACCATCAAATGTAATGGCTAGGTAATACAAGCCGCCCAATGTTGGCCCGCCCGCATACTGTACATATTTTGTGTTAAAAACATTTGAACCTCCAGCCTTAATACTTGCTTTTGCCTGAGGCGTGACGCTTGCCCCTGGTAAAGGCAACTGGTCATCTTGATTGATGATGGTTCCAGATAGAATGATAAAATTATTTCCTTGGGCTTTTGCGCCAAGAGATATAAGTATAAATAAAAGTGTATAATAGATATGTTTCATTTTTGATTTTCTAAAAGTTGTTATTTCTTGATTGTTCCTTTTTTTTAATTCTAAGGATCAACAACATCGAGAATCAAAGGATATATCGTAATGATGTGGTGGGTAATTTTTAATTTTCATCTTTAATAATCTACTAAACTAGTCGACAATTATACGAAGATTTTTTAAAATAAAATATAAAATCTACTGATTAAATAGATTATTATAAAACAAAAGCTAATTACCTGTTTATAATTTTGGTTATCAACACTTTAACATCTTAAATAAAAAATTAAATAAAAGATACTATTTTTGATAAAAACAAAAACACATTGCTTACTAAAAAAACTAAATACGCCATTAAAGCGCTGATTGCATTAGCGAAAAGTAAAGACAATAAGCCTATGCTAATTGCTGAAATTGCAGCGCAAGAAAGTTTGCCTAAAAGATTTCTGGAGTCTATTTTACTTGATTTAAAAAGAGCTAAGATTTTGAACAGTAAAATGGGTGCTGGCGGTGGTTATTTTTTAATGCAGCAGTCTTCCCATATTATGGTTTCAGAAATCATAAGAATTTTAGACGGACCTATTGCATTGTTACCTTGTGTGAGTTTAAATTTTTACCAGCGTTGCGACGAATGTAAAGATGAAATTACTTGTAGTATTAGAAGAATGATGCAGGAAGTTAGGGACGCTTCCATCAATATTTTAGGAAATACCAGCATTTTGGATTTAATGGTACAAGAGCAGGAAATGATTGACAAAAAAAATAGTCCGTAAAAACTTACGAACTATTCTATCATTCAAAATTCACTCCATCAAAATTAAAATCTATCTACTATAGTTAGGAGCTTCTTTAGTAATTGTAATATCGTGTGGATGAGATTCTCTGATACCAGAGGAAGTGATGCGTACAAACTGAGCTTTTTGTAATGTTTCAATATCTTTTGCACCTACATAACCCATACTGGCTTTTAAACCTCCTAAATATTGGTGCATTACTTCTGCCAAAGTACCTTTATAAGCTACTCTGCCAACAATTCCCTCTGGCACTAATTTTTTGATATCATCTTCAACATCTTGGAAATAACGGTCTTTAGAACCAGACTCCATTGCTTCAACAGAACCCATTCCTCGGTAAGATTTAAATTTACGGCCTTCGTAAATAATGGTTTCTCCTGGAGATTCATCTACACCGGCAAATAAAGAACCTGCCATAATAGAACTTGCACCAGCTGCAATAGCTTTAGCAATATCACCAGTGTGTTTAATACCGCCATCAGCAATTACAGGTACGCCAGTTCCGGCTAAACCTTTTGCTGCTTCGTACACTGCATAAAGTTGCGGCACACCAACACCAGCAATAATTCTGGTGGTACAAATAGAACCCGGCCCAATACCAACTTTAACGCCATCAGCACCAGCATCTGCTAAAGCCTTCGCTCCTGCTGCGGTTGCTACGTTTCCGGCAATTACTTGTAAATCTGGGTAAGCTGCTTTTACGGCTTTTAACTGATTAATTACACCTAATGAATGCCCATGTGCTGTATCAATTGCAATCACATCTACACCTGCTTTTACCAATGCATCTACACGTTGCATGGTATCATGGGTAACACCAACAGCAGCACCAACTCTCAATCTTCCATGCTCGTCTTTACAAGCTTTAGGGAAGTTTTTGAATTTTTGAATATCTTTAAAAGTAATTAAACCTCTTAGCTTACCTTCTTTATTTACAACCGGAAGTTTTTCTATTTTATATTCTTGCAAAATAGTTTCGGCTTGTGTTAAGGTTGTACCTTCTGGTGCAGTAATTAAATTTTCTTTGGTCATTACCTCCGAAATTTTTTGCGCCATATTTTTCTGGAACCTTAAATCTCTATTAGTGATAATTCCAACCAATACATTATCTTCAGAAACTACAGGAATACCCCCAATTTTATACTCCCTCATAATTTTAAAAGCATCGCCTACTAAAGCGTCTTTCTGAAGAATAACAGGATCTTGTATCATCCCGCTTTCTGAACGTTTTACACGCCTTACTTCATCTGCTTGAGCAGCGATAGACATATTTTTATGCAATACGCCAATTCCGCCAGCTTGTGCAATTGCAATAGCTAAGTTAGAATCTGTAACGGTATCCATCGCAGCAGAAACGATAGGAACATTTAATTTTATTTTTTTTGTGAAATAGCTGGAAGTATCAACTTCGCGTGGTAAAACTTCTGAATACGCTGGTACTAAAAGTACATCATCGTAAGTTAAACCGTCGGGTAAAAATTTATGTGAATCAAGTTGCATAGCAAATATATTAGGGTACTCTATTTGCCGCACAAAGATAGTTTTTTTTTGAAATGGAAAGAATTAAAAAACCGAATGCAGATAATTTAATAATTTGATGATATTGGTATGATTTTGAGGCTAATCATTGAAGAGTTGTAATTTAAAGCAAATTTAAGTTGATATTAATATTTGTGTTTGGTGTTTTGTTATCTTAGATTTCGATTTTTTGCCCCAAAAGCTTCGCTAATTTTTAGGATTCTTAGTGCCTGTTTAAAATTTAGCTAATCATTTGTTTATGCCTACCGCCAAGCGTCGGTCTGGCTTTTTTGGCCACAATTTCGTTAAATTTTTCGATATATTATTTTTTTAAAAAGAACTCAAGAGTGCTAAAACAATTATCGAGATATCTTCCGGCTATCTCTACAAAATTCGCCTCGTTTCATTCAAAAATAAGCCATAAATATTTTCACCATACCAATTTAATCAGGCGCTAAGAGATCCACCTATATTTCTATAATTTTTCAGAGTCTTTATAAATAACCAAGTAAAAAAAATTTTAATATTTTAGCACTTAAACTAATTTAATGCATGTCGATATTTGAACAGCTAAAAAGGGATAAAAACACCTACGAGCTAAAAAAATTTAACCAAAAAGATATTCAACAAATTTATTTTGTGCTTCAATTTAACCAAACTGGAGCATATATAATAGTTAGCGATAAAAATGGAAATGCTATAGATTTTGATTATCGTAATTACAGCGGCTTGCTTAGAAGTATTACTAAAAACATACAGCAGGCAAAAGATAAAAACAACTTTACCATAGATTGGGATAATCCAGATGGCGAAATCTTCTTACATGAGCATCCCTACCTCATCAATCCGCTTTTAGAGTGTGGCTTCTTTGTGAATTCTGATTTAAAACTAATTAAAAAGCATCAGGCTACAGCCAATTTAACATTACAAATTACCTCAAAAGAAAATGATGTTTTACATGCTAGCTTTATACTTGATATAGAAGACGTTACCAAACAGGTTTTGAAATTTAGGTTTATTACGGAAGAATATGCGCTATTGTACGAAGAAAACCTATTAATTGAAACTGCTAATATTGGTGTGATGTTTAACCAACTGGCAAATTTTAATGTAAACCAATTAATAGCCCAAGATTTACAAAAATACCTTTCTTTGGTATTCTCATATATTGATAATATCACCTTAGATTTTAATAATTACAAGGTAAACAAAGACTTACAAGCCTTAAAAGCCAAACCTATATTAGTTTTTGAAAAAGTTGATGAAGACCAAGCGCTACATATAAGAGTAGGACAAATGTTGCCAAATACTGATATTGATTTTTTAGACGATTATGACATTTTTAGGTTTGCAGTAATTAATGATTTGGAGCAAACCATTACCATAAGGCCAATAGAGCAAATTATGGTAGAAAAACATATTTACGAGATAGAAAAATTAATGCTTTCGCATTTACCTAAAGGAAAGAAAAAACATACAGGCATTGTAAAAGAAGAAAACCGATTGATAGTTCCGCAAGAAATAGCGGCAGAATTTATCTATAAAAACATCCCCAATTTATTATCAGAATACACCTTAATTGGCAGCGAACGCCTTAAGCAGTTTAAAATTTATGTAAGTAAACCAAAACTGAATGTGCAAATTGGACATGGCATAGATTTTTTAGAAGGCAGTGCCAGTTTAGATTTTGACGGGCAGCAGATTTCTCTGTTTGATGCCCTTAATCAATACCATAAAAATAAATATATTTTATTAGCCGATGGTAGCCATGCTTTGTTGAACGAAGCCTATATGCAAAAACTGCAAAGGTTATTTAAAAAGAAAAAAGATAATGTGGAAATTTCGTTGTTCGATTTGCCTTTGATAGAAGAATTAATTGAAGATAAAATAGCAGGAGAACACTTTACTAAAGCTCGCGAAGTTTTTGAAGGTTTTAACGAGTTGCAAAATACAAAAGCTAAGCTGCCTAAAATTAATGCAAAATTAAGACCCTACCAAGAACAAGGTTTTAAATGGTTACAATATTTGTATTTAAACAAACTTGGTGGTTGCCTAGCCGATGATATGGGATTGGGTAAAACATTGCAAACCATTACTTTGCTTTGTCATGTTTATTTAAAAGAGAAAACTAAAAAACCTAGCTTAATTGTAATGCCTAAATCTTTACTTTACAATTGGGAAAACGAACTTAAAAAGTTTTCGCCAGAGCTAAGTTTTTACATTTGGTATAACAACAACCGAGATTTAGAGCAAGCAAAACAACAGCAAATTATAGTAACTACCTACGCCATGGTGCGTAACGAAATTGAAATGTGAGTATTTGTATTAACGCTAAAAACTGGGGGCACAGGACTAAACCTTACCGCTGCTGATATGGTTTTTATTTTTGACCCTTGGTGGAACAAAGCAGCGGAAAACCAAGCCATAGATAGGGCGCACCGTATAGGGCAAACCAAAAAAGTTTTAAGCTATAAATTAATTACTATTGGAACCATTGAAGAGAAGATTTTGAAATTACAAGAAGCAAAAAGTACTTTATTTGATAATATTATCTCTAGCGATAGTGCCTCTTTAAAATCTATTAGTGAAGAAGATATTCAATTTATTTTAGGCAACTAAAAAAAACATAACATGAACGAAAAAGCCTTTCCTACTCAAGAATTTAAGAATTTATTAAATGATTGTACCAGAGATGAAATTGATAAATTTTGGTTTTTCCCTATCCGTAAATTTTTATCAAATAATATAAATTTATCTTGGGAAAAATCTAGTGTTATTAAAATTTTAGGTAATGTTGACTTAAAAAAAACTTTACAAAAAGTTTTATTGATAGATATTTGTACTAGGTTTTATAGCGATGAAAACGCCATAGCCTTATATTTAGATTATTTACCCAATCAGCTAAAAAACCTACTTATTAAAGCTGTTTGGACAAAAAAATTAGACAGATTAGAGATAGAAAAAATTATAGAAAAACCTGTATTAGTAGAAAATAGTTTAAAGTATTCGTGGAATGAAGATTACATTCCAGAATTAAAAATTTTTATTGGGTTTTTACAAAGTGAAAGACACTATCACAATTTCTCAAAAAAGATTGATTGCGAAAGCAAAAAATCTCACCCTGTCTATTTTTCTTTACCCACAAATTTACGTATAATACTTGCCAGGGCTGTACCTAAGCCAGATGGCTATTATTTACTACCAACAAATAACATAGATAAAGAGCTTAGTATATATAATTTTGAACCTTCCATATTTTCAGAATTTGATCTTTTAATTACTTATTATTTACAAGGCAATATAAAATACTCGGCAAAAGGAATGCCCAACAAAGCATCAATAAAAAAGATGAACAAGGTGCTACACTTAAAAGAATTTTTTCCAGATATGGATTTAAGAGTTTCTTTTATTTGCGGTTTAATTGCTGATGATTTCAAAGTAAAATCGCTTAGTTTAAGTAAAGTTGATATTTTAAAAAACTTATTCGAGTCCAATTTTTTAAGAATACCTACCGCACCTTATATTTTAAAAAGAATTAAAGGCTTAAGTTATTTTTTCCCTTCAGATTTTATTAATTTAAGTGAAGTGGTTGTGAAAATTTTTAAATCTAACAATGTAGATGGATGGATTAGTTTCAAAAATTTACTTTCATTTACCGATTCTCATTTTATAGATTTAAACCCTTTAAGAGCGTACTTTGATATTGATAGGTTATATTATACAGATGAAAATAATGATGCTTATTACATTCCATTGGGAGAAGTTAAGAACTATATAGAACATCCGTTTTTAGCTGGTCATTTATTTATTATGGCATCTTTTGGTTTGTTAGAGTTAGCACTAGACCCCACAGATAAATTAAAATACTCTGAATATGATGGTTTAAGGTATTTTAAATTCACCAATTTAGGCAAGTATATATTAGGATTAACAGACGGTTATACCCCGTTAAAAAATGAAGAAACCCAAACTCAATTACATTTAGAAAGCGATAGTTTAGTAATTAGAGTTGAAGGAAATATAGATTACGCTGATACTATATTAGAGAATTACGCCCGAAAAGTAAGTACTAATAGGTATTTATTATCATCGGCTAAATTTTTAGATAGCTGTAAAACTCATACCGATATTAAAAATAAAATAGCACTTTTTAAACAGACTATAGATATAGAACTACCACAATTTTGGGAAAGTTATTTTAACAAATTATTAGATAACAGTAAAGCCCTTAAACCAGTAAAGGATGTTTTAATTTATAAACTACCCCCTCAAGAAAAAGAACTACACAGGTTAGTTGCACAAGATGCTATCATTAGTAAATATGTAATCAAAGCAGAAAAATTTAACCTTATTATCTCAAAATTAGATTTTAATGCTTTTTGTAATAGAATGAAAGAATTGGGCTATTTGGTAAATTAAAAAAAATTACGAAAACTTTAGATTACAAATTTTTGAAATTCAATAGTTGGAAGTATCAACTTCGCGTGGTAAAACTTCTGAATACGCTGGTACTAAATTACATCATCGTAAGTTAAACCGTCGGGTAAAATTTATGTGAATCAAGTTGTATAGCAAATATATTAGGGTACTCTATTTGCCGCATAAAGATAGTTTTTTTTGAAATGGAAAGAATTAAAAAACCGAATGCAGATAATTTAATAATTTGTTAACAATAGCATCCTAACGGATTAAAAAAAGGAGAAAGGACAGTTTTAGCACATCTTTCCCTTTGCAGTATATAAAATAGCTTGCCAATTGAAGATAAAAAGGACAGAAAACTAACCTGTTCTTTTAGCTATAAATTTTTTCCACCTATATTTTACAGAGGGAAATTAATCATTAAAATTTTTCGAACAAAAACAAGAAATTTACACGGTATAATTCTCTGCTAGTTTAAATCAAAACTCCGCTAAATACTTATCTTATTCATTACAGCGGCACTTTTGGTAATACTTTCAAAAGGATTAATCTCAAAGTTTTCTTGTTCTACCAAAGGATACTTTAAGCCGGCTAATTTAGCCTGTTCAAAAATCGGTTTAAAATCAATTAAACCATTTCCAACTTCTGTATTAAGTGTTTTATCAGATTTTCTCATGTCTTTTACATGCCACATGGTAAACCTTCCTGCATAGTCTTTAAAATATTTTAAAGGATCGTTATTAGCTCTAAACATCCAATATAAATCCATTTCAAAATCCACCAAATTGGGATCTGTTTCTTGTAGCAAAATGTCATAACCATTGGTTCCGTTTAAATCAAAAAACTCGATATCATGGTTATGGTATGCCAATTTCAAACCAGCATCTTTAACTATTTTACTAGCTCTATTAACTTTTTGAGCAAACATTTTTGAACTTTCAATACTTTTAAAAATCTCTGGATTGATATAAGGAATTGTCACATAATCTTGCTTTAAAATTTTAGCTGATGCGATGTAAGATTTTAAAATAGTATCATTCTGAGTTTTTTCCCATCCTCCAAAGTCAAAATGAGAGCTTGGAGACGTTAAATTGTATTGATCTAATAAGTCTTTAAATTTTTCTGGACTTAAGCCGAAATAACCGTTTTTATCAGAAAAGCCATATCCTTCTACATAAGAATAACCGGCTTTTGCAATTTGAGCAATTACATTTTCTACCCCTTTAGGGAATTCATCTTTTAATGAGTAAAGTTGTATCCCGAATTTTTTGGTTTGTGCTGTTGCTGCACATCCTAAATAAGGTAATAAAGCCGCTCCGGCGGTTACCAAACCAATTTGCTTTATAAATATTCTTCTTGAATTGCTCATTTTTTAATTTTTTAAACGTCACAAATTTGTATTGCTTTTGCTAATGATGCTACCTTGTCTTCTTTTTTAGGAATAAACTCTTGCGCAACATAGCCTTTAAAACCTGTAGCTAAAATTGCCCTCATAATTGCTGGATAATTTAGCTCTTGCTCTTCCTCTATTTCATTTCTTCCGGGTACGCCAGCAGTATGGTAATGCGCAATGTAAGGATGAGAAGCTTGAATAGTTCTAATCACATCTCCCTCATCAATTTGCATGTGATAGATGTCATATAATAATTTGAAATTTTCTGAACCCACTCTTTTACAAAGCTCAACTCCCCAAGGCGTTTTATCGGCAAAATAATCTTTATGGTTTATCTTACTGTTTAGTAATTCCATTACTAAAGTCACCCCATGCTTTTCGGCTAAAGGCGTCAATTTCTTTAAGCCTTCGGTACAGTTTTTTAATCCGGTTTCATCATCCATTCCTCTTTTGTTTCCGCTAAAGCAAATCAGGTTTTTATATCCAGCCTTAGCCACCATCGGAATCATTTCTGTATAATTCTGAATTAATTTTTCATGAAATTTAGGCTCTGCAAAACCATCCACTAAATTAATTTCGGCGCCATTACACATGCTAGAATCTAAGCCGTGTGTTTTTAAAATGTCCCATTCTTTAGGGCCAACTAAATCAATAGCTTTAATACCTATGTTTTTAGCAACTTTACAAAGCTCTTCTAAGGTTAAAAAACCAAAAGTCCACCTGCAAACCGCGTGGTTGATATTTCCTTTAAGCATATAAGGCAAATTTTTATCTGGCGTTGCAAATGAGGAAAGCATTCCTGCTGTTGAGATTGCTGCAGAACCAGCAATGATATTTTTAATTACTTGTCTTCTGTTTTGCATCATTAACCCTCCTTAACTTGTTTATTTTCTTTAAAAAACACAGCAAATATCACCATTACTGTAGCCGCAATACCCGCTGGAATTAACCAAATGGTATTCCAATCAAAAGTAGTTTCTGTTATTTTATAAGCATCGGTAATTTTGCCAGCTACCCAAAAACCAATTAACATTCCTAAACCATAAGTGGCTAAAGTGATTAAACCTTGAGCAGCACTTTTGATTTTTTCGCCAGCCCTAGCATTAGTATAAATTTGGCCTGATACGAAGAAGAAATCGTAACAAATACCATGTAAAGCGATACCAGCAATCAGCATAAATGTTAATTCGCCTGCGTTACCATAAGCAAATAAGCTGTACCTAATTACCCAAGCTAACATCCCTACTAAAAGGGTGTATTTAAAACCGAATTTTTTAAAGAATATCGGTAGCGAAAGCATAAATAACACTTCAGAAATTTGCCCCAACGTCATTTTACCAGTTGGGTTTTCTAAACCGATGTTTGCTAAAAACGGGTTTGCATTTTGATAATAAAAAGCCAGAGGGATACAGATTAAAATCGATGATAGAAAGAACACAAGGAAATCTTTACTTTTTAGAAGTTTTAAAGCTTCGAGTCCTAATATATCTGATAATGTTACTTTTTCGTTTTTATCAACTTTTGGAGGTGTTTTTGGTAAAAAGAAGCTTAATAAACCCAGAATTACTGATGCACCGCAAGCCAATAAGAAAGTGTTTTTTAACAAGCCAGATTTGATACTTTCTGCAGCATCCCAATGAAATAAATAACTGATTGACAAGCCCGCAACAATCCAACCCACAGTTCCCCAGACTCTTATGGTTGAAAATTCCTTTTCAGGATCTTTCATTTGGTTAAATGATATAGAATTTACTAACGCTAGTGTAGGCATATAAGCAATCATGTAACCTAAAACATAAGGATAAAAAGTATCAAAATCAGTTGAATTATACATTTGATACATTAAAAGCGCACCAATTAAATGCAGAATTCCTAAAATTTTCTCAGCATTAAAATACCTATCGGCGATAAGCCCAATAATAAATGGGGCGATGATAGCACCTAAAGATTGGGTTGAAAAAGCAGCACCGGTTTGTGCGCCAGTTGCATTTAAGTTGCTTCCTAAAAATGTTCCTAAGGTTACAAACCACGCTCCCCAAATAAAAAATTCGAGGAACATCATTAAAGATAATTTGGTCCGATTTAAGCTGTTCATTTATATATAAGGTTTAGGTTGGTTATTTTATAAAGTTTTTATCAAGATGTTTCGATACCACACTTCATCCCCATGATCTTGAAATACTATTTTCCCAGATTTAAATTTACCGAAATCTGGCATCGATTTAAACTTGCTAGCAGCCACCATTTTGTTCCAAGCATCGTCCCACATCATGGTTTCTACTACTTTTACTCCGTTTAAATGAAATTCTAATTTGCCTTTATTCAAAATAATTTCGGCCTTATTCCATTCGCCAGCTGGCTTTACAGTTTCTTTGCTACTTGGTATTAAATCATACAAATCACCTGCTCTGTGTTTAAAAATCTTGGCATCTGGGTGTCCTTCATTGTCTAAAACCTGCATTTCTGGTCCGGTAAAGTAAGGTTGAGGATACTTTTTAGCATCATCATTCACATTAAACATCACTCCACTATTTCCATTTTTCGCAATCTTCCATTCGTATTTTAAATGGAAATTTTCATAATCAGCATTGGTAACTAAATCACCTTTTTCGGCTTGTTCTTTAACGCTTGGGTCAAAATGAAGGATTTTATCTTCAACTGTCCAAGCTTTTCCAACAATTGTTTTTCCGTAGGTATGCCAGCCATCAGTACTGTTTTTGGTTACTAAATTTTTAAAGCTACTTTTTTGTGCTGAACAAGCTGTTGATAAAGCTATTATACAAGCTAAAACGAATGTATTTCTCATGATTTTATTTTAAAGTGAAGATGTATTTAACCATTTCTTCAGCATCTTGCTGATTAATTTGTGGATGAGCTGCCATCGGGATTTCTCCCCAAACACCTTTACCGCCATTTATAATTTTACCCGCTAACATGGTCACGTTCTCCGGGGTGTTATCATATTTTTTAGCAACATCTGCATAAGAAGGGCCGATTAACTTTTCTTGTTCTTTATGACAGCCCAAACAATCAGAAGCAGCAATTAATTGCTGACCTTTTAAGTTTGCTGTTTCAGTAGCAGTAGTTTCTTTCGTTTCTTCCGATTCCTGTGTGGTTTGCGTTCCGCCACATGCAACTAAAAATGCGCCTATCAGGCATAATCCTATATATTTCTTCATGGTAATTAATTTTATAATCCTAAAAGTTTGTTATTAAAATTTTGATTTCCGCCAGCTTGTACAAAATCATCAAAAACTCTTTCGGTTACCCTGATGATATGGTCTTTAATAAATTGAGCACCTTCTTTTGCGCCATCTTCTGGGTGTTTTAAAGCGCATTCCCATTCTAAAACTGCCCAGCCTTCAAAATCGTATTGAGCCAATTTGCTAAATACTGATTTGAAATTTACTTGTCCGTCTCCTAATGAGCGGAAACGTCCAGCTCTTTCTATCCAACTTTGGTAACCAGCGTAAACACCTTGTCGTCCGGTTGGATTAAATTCGGCATCTTTTACATGCATCATTTTAATGCGCTCGTGGTAAATATCAATGAATGCTAAATAATCTAAACATTGCAATACAAAGTGAGATGGATCGTATAAAATATTTGCTCGTTGATGTTGATTTACATTATCTAAAAACATTTCGAAGCTAATCCCATCATGCAAATCTTCACCAGGGTGCAGCTCATAACAAAGGTCAACTCCGTTTTCTTCAAATTCATTTAAAATAGGTAACCACCTTTTTCCTAGTTCTTTAAAACCAGTTTCAATTAAGCCCGGAGGCCTTTGTGGCCATGGATAAACATAAGGCCAAAGCAAAGCGCCACTAAAAGTAACGTGGGCGTTTAAACCTAAATTTTGAGAAGCTTTTGCAGCATATTTTAATTGTTGAACTGCCCATTTTTGACGTTCTTTTGGGTTTTTATGCAATTCTGCAGGAGCAAAGGAATCAAACAAATCATCATAAGCGGGATGAACTGCTACTAATTGCCCTTGTAAATGGGTTGATAATTCTGTGATTTCTAAACCAGCAGCGTTAACTTTTCCTTTCAATTCATCGGCATAAGTTTTACTTTCTGCAGCTAAATTTAGATTGATAAATCGTTCATCTAATGTTGGTAATTGTAAGCCTTTGAAACCTAAATTTTTAGCCCATGAACAAATGTTATCCAAATTATTGAATGGCGCTTCTTCTCCTACAAACTGAGCGATAAATAATGCGGGACCTTTAATTGTTTTCATTATTTCTTTTAGATATGAGATTTAAGACATGAGAGCTTATCATGTAAGTTAAATTGCCTAATTTATAATTTTTTAATACCTATAGTGGCTTTATGCTTTCTGCTTTTAGCATTCAACTTTTAGTAAGTCCAACCATTTCTCTGATGATTTGCCAGAGGCGATAACCGTTTCTATAAAAGCCATTCCTCTAACACCTTCCTCAATGCCTGGGTAATCTAAAGATTCTTTTTTAGGCTCCGCCTGATTTTGAATGGCCAAAATATGCTCAGCAAAGTTTTTATAAATGTTGGCGAAAGCTTCTAAATATCCTTCGGGATGGCCCGATGGTGTTCTGGTATTATGTTGTGCAAAAGAGCTTAAATATCCGCTGCCAGTTCTTAAAGTTTGAGCAGGCTCGTCTAACCACTTAATAGTTAACGTATTGGCATCAACTTGTTGCCATTCTAATCCGCCTTTTTCGCCATAAACCCTAATTTTAACATTATTTTCTTCTCCTGCAGCAATTTGAGTAGCCATTAAAACACCACTAGCTCCGTTATCAAATTTCAATAAAACAGCTCCATCATCATCTAATCTTCTGTTTTCTATTACGATGTTGATATCGGCGCAAAGCTTTTGAACCCTTAAACCAGTCACATACTCAACTAGATTAAAAGCGTGGGTTCCAATATCGCCCATGGCACCAGCAATACCACTTTTTGATGGATCAGTTCGCCAATCTGCTTGTTTACTTTCAACAGCAGTGCTTAACCAACCTTGTGGATACTCCACATAAACCTTTCTTATTTTACCCAATTTGCCAGCAGCTATTTGTTGTTTAGCTTCTTTAACCATTGGATAACCAGTATAAGTATGGGTTAAGCACAATAGATTTCCCGTTTTTTCTTGAATCACTTTTAAAGCGAGTGCTTCTGCCAAGGATAAAGTCATGGGTTTATCTAAAACCACATGAAAACCATTTTCTAAAGCCATTTTTGCAGGCTCAAAGTGTAAATGATTTGGAGTAACTATGGCAATAACCTGAATTCTTTCGTTCGCTGGCTTTTCTTTTTCTTGTAGGATAAGTTCCTGATAAGATGGATAAATTCTGTTTTCATTTAAGTCTAATTCCTTGCCAGTTTCTAAAGATTTTTCTAAAGAGCTACTAAATGCACCGCCAACTAATTCATAACGATTATCCATTCGGGCAGCAATGCGATGGATGGCTCCAATAAATGAACCTGGCCCACCGCCAATCATTCCTAATCTTAATTTTTTCATTAAATAGATTTAAAAAGCGTTATAAATAAACAGGATCACCTTTTTTGTAAGGGATGCAAGCATCATATCTGCCTGGCACTTCTACATATTTAAGCACCTTTGTTCCGCCAACTTCTGATGTAAAAAAACCTAAAAGAGTTAATTCCTTCAACATTCTAAAATAATGTGGCTTTTCTTTATTAGCTTCATCTTCTGAGTATTTTTTCTGTTCAGCATCTAAAGCGGTAAGCATGGTTTTTCTTTGCTCAGCATCTAAATCTATGAAAGATGATTTGAATTGAGTTTGAGCAGATTCATTAATAGTTTTTAATCCACTTAAAAATATTTTTTGATGATCTGGAGTATAACAATCCTTCACCATTATTGCCATAAATGCACCAGTTTTTGCAGCTTTAGCACCCGGAGTTTTAGTCTCAGGAATTATGGTTTCGGCAATTTCATCCATCATTGCAACATCATCGCTGTTAAAAAGGTCGTTCACCATTTCTGGTGTAGATTTGCAACCAGCTAAACTAAATATTTGGCTTCCTATAACGGTTCCTCCTAGCAATAAAGCAACAGAGGAAAGGGCTTCTCTTCTATTCATTTTTCAATTTTTTATTAAACACTTTGTTTAGACAATGCTTTGTATCTATAGATTCATTTTCTTTAGTTCAGAAACGGCATGGTCAACTGCTCGGGCAGTAAAAGCCATATAAGTTAAAGATGGGTTTACGCAGTTACCTGAAGCCATAAAAGAACCATCAGTTACATAAACGTTTTTTGCATCCCAAACTTGATTGTATTTGTTTAGCACCGAAGTTTTTGGGTCTTTCCCCATTCTTGCGGTGCCCATTTCGTGAATGCCTTGTCCAAAACCGTAACCGTTATCATTAGCTTTCACGTTTTTAATTCCGGCTTTTTCTAACATTTCTTTAGCATCATCCATCATATCTTTTCTCATGCTAATTTCGTTTGCCTTAATCTCAGCATCTAAAGCCAAGACAGGAAGTCCCCATTTGTCTTTAACGGTTTTATCCAAGAAAGCTCTGTTTTCATGATAAGGCAAAATCTCTCCGAAACCAGTCATTCCAATCGTCCATTTTCCTGGTTCAGATAAAGCTTCTTTAAGGTCTATGCCTATGCCTAGTTCTGCAATATTTCTATTCCATCCTTGTCGGCTTGCACCTCCCTGATAGCCAAAACCTCTGATATAATCTCGCTTTTCGCCATTCATATTTCTAAACCTTGGGATATAAATTCCGTTAGGTCTTCTGCCATAATAGTATTTGTCATCATATCCTTCGGCTTCGCCAGATGCGCCAGCTCTAAAGTGGTGGTCCATTAAATTATGGCCCAATTCTCCGCTACTACTTCCTAAACCGCCTTCCCAAACATCAGTTGCTGAATTCATCAAAACCCAAGCAGAGTTTAAAGTAGAAGCGCAGAGGAAAATCACTTTGGCTTTATATTCTATAGTTTGGTTGGTTTGTGCATCTAAAACCTCAACACCGGTTGCTTTCTGGGTATCCTTATCATATAATATTTTGGTAACGATAGAATAAGGTCTCAAGGTAAGATTTCCTGTAGCAACGGCGGCTGGTAAAGTGGATGATTGTGTACTGAAATATCCACCAAAAGGACAACCTAAATCACATTTATTTCTGTATTGGCAATTGCTTCTCCCAGGTAAAGGGCCTGTAACATGGGCAACTCTACCAATAATCATTTGACGTTGGTTTTTGTATTCGCTTTTTATTCTGGCTGCAACATCTTTTTCAACGCAATTTAAATCCATTGGAGGTAAAAACTCGCCGTCAGGTAAATGTTCTAAACCTTCTTTAGAACCGCTAATGCCAGCAAATTTCTCTACATGGCTATACCAAGGAGCAATTTCATCGTACCTAACAGGCCAATCAACTCCAAAGCCGTCTTTTGCATTGGCTTCAAAGTCCATATTGCTCCAACGATAGGTTTGGCGTCCCCACATCAAAGAACGACCACCAACATGATAGCCTCTAAACCAGTCAAAACGTTTTACTTCTGTGTAAGGAGATTCTTTCTCGTTAACCCAATAGTTTAGGTTTTTTTCTGATAAAGGATAATCTCTTTTTAAAACAGGATAGTTGCTAATCATTTCTTGCGTACGTCCGCCACGATGAGGAAACTCCCAAGGTGCTTTGGTAGCATTTTTATAATCTTTAACATGTTCTATGTTTTCTCCACGTTCTAACAAAATGGTTTTTAAACCTTTTTCTGTAAGTTCTTTGGCTGCCCAGCCTCCAGATATACCGGAACCTATCACGATGGCATCGTAGTTCTGTTGTGACATTTATTATGAAGTTTCTAATTAGGTTTAAAAAAGTCTTTAGTAAGTGAATTTAAGATGAATAAATTTATAATCTATAAAACAACTTAATTTTCTCACTTCCTAAAGATAGTATTAAAAGAGCTGAAATTACAAATTTTAGACCCCATTATTCTTAAATTTTACTACCCCAAAAGAAGGATATTATTCAATAAAAAGGCATTAAAATCATCCGGTCATCAAACTTTAAGATTTGATAAAAAGAAGAACTAATTAACTTAGAAAATTTCTTATCCTTGAGCCTCAAAAATCACCTTTCTACTAATTCTTTTACGTTATCTCCATAAGCATCAACCTTGTCTGCTTTCATTTTTTGTAACATATTCATAACTGTCCGAACAAATAATATACAAAAAAGGCCTGTATAATTCTAATTTTGAGTTGCGAAACCCAAAAAAAAAGAAAAAATACGGGCCTGATGACAAAAGTACAAAAGAAAGTAATACAATCATTAATAAAGCAATCGGGTAAAAATT